>DATJKY010000143.1:0-5142 GCA_035490955.1 Terriglobia bacterium
ATGCAGTCACCTCAAGCCGCATAACGCAGAAGCTCAGCAGCGGCGGCCGCGCTGAGTGACAGGGAACCCTAAGAACCGGGATCGCGGCCGCCGTCGGGTGCAGCGACTTGTTCGGCGAAAACTACTGACTATCCCGCTCTCTTCCTTACGCTTCCCAGAATTGCCCCGATTCGGATGCCTGCCTCTCCCGGCGCCGCGCGGCGGCCAAACGACGGCGTTGCTCCCGCGCCCGGACGACGCGCATCGTTCCCCACACACCGAACACTAGCCCCTGGAGGGTCAAGAGTACTATCATCCGAGTCACAGCCTTGGCAACAATCCCGAACACCACCGCAAGCGCGACGCCGACCACTCCTAACCCGAGGACAACCCAGGCGCGCCACTCGGAGGCAATGGTAACCGTCCGGCCAACCGCGTCTTCCCATGCCGGTTAGAATCGCGTCATGGAGGGCAGAGCCATGACGAAGCGAAACGATGCGGTGAAGGAGCGGAAGTGGCGGCGGGTGCTGGGGCGGTGGCGGCGGAGTGGGCTGGGCATCCGCGCGTTCTGCGGGGCGGAAGGAATCGGTGAGCATCTCTTTTATTGGTGGCGTCGGGAGCTGGCCCGGCGCCACCAGCACAAGACGGCGGAATACAAGAAGACGGCGGCAGCCAAGAGCGCGGCCTTTGTTCCCGTGCGCGTGGTGGCGGACCAGGGCGCCGGGATTGAGATCCTGCTGCGTGGCGGGCAGGTAGTACGGCTGCAATCGGGTTTTGATCGGCAGGCGCTGTCGCAGGTGCTGGCCATCCTGGAGGGCCAGTCATGCTGAGCCTGCCCTTGCCGGTGCGCATCTACCTGTGCCTGGAACCGGCCGACATGCGCAAGAGTTTCGATGGCCTGGCAGCCCTGGTGCAGAACCACCTGGGAGCAGATCCCTTATCCGGAGACCTGTTTGTGTTTCGCAGCCGGCGTGGAGACCGGGTGAAGCTCCTGTACTGGCTGGGCGACGGGCTGGCGATCTGGTACCGGCGTCTGGAAGAAGGAACGTTTGCCTTTCCGCGTGCGGCTGGAGAAAAAGGGCTGTCCTGGTCGCGTGCGGTTGGCGAGCATGGTTTGGAGATTCGTGCGGCGGACCTGGCCATGCTGCTGGAGGGAGTGGACCTGGGCAGTGTGCGTCGCCACAAGCGTTATCGGCGTCCGGCGGCGGCGGTTTCCGTGTGAGCCACTTCTTGCTGACATCCTCCTGTCACTGACTCGAATTATTTTTCTTCGTTTTCTGTTTTACGGAATATTTCGGCTGCTCGTGCGTCTAAGCAGGCATGAGCACGGACGTTCCTCAGTCGCATGCGCCTGCCTCTTCTTCGCCAGACACCACGCCTCCTTTGCCGGATGATCCCGAGATCCTCAAGCGCATGATCATGGAGTTGCTGGGCACCTTGCACAATCGTGATCGCGAGTGCGAGCAGTTGCGTCATCGTTTGGAGCAACTGTTGCGTCGCTTGTATGGTCCGCGTGCGGAGAAGTTTGATCCCAACCAACCCTGGCTGTTCCCGGAGTTGTCGAGCGTGGCACCGGCCACTGCCGCCGCGGAGCAAACGGCGCCGCCGGTCGAAAACGCGACAGTGACCACGCCGAAGAAAGGACATGGCCGGCGACGTTTGCCGGATAGCCTGCCGCGCCTTCGCGTGGTCCACGATGTGCCCGAGCAGCAGCGTGCTTGCCCCGAATGCGGTCAAGAACGGCACAAAATCGGCGAGGACATCAGTGAACAGCTCGACTATCAGCCGGCTTCCCTGTTCGTGATCGAGCACGTGCGCTGCAGTTACGCCTGTCCGCACTGTCAGGGCCAGGTCACGACGGCCGACAAACCGAGCCAACCGATTGATAAGGGACTGCCCGGCCCCGGCTTGCTCGCGCACATCATCACCAGCAAATATGCCGATCACCGTGTGCAAGGAGAAGCTGTGTATGAGATGAGAGTTGGCCTCTCGTGGTCGGGTTGCAGGACCAGGCCACAAACCGCCGGAATGCTGCTGTGGTTAAGAGCCATGGTGGTGAGCGATTCCGGAAAAGACGCGGCATGACCGCGTCAGGTGCGTACCGGAAAGACGAACGAAAGTGAACCGCGGATGAAGTGTCGAAAGCGTAAGTCGATGTCGAAACCGGGGAGTGGTGGTTGCTCCGGGACAAGCGTTGGGGACACCTGTTTACTGTCAACGCGACATCCGGCATTAATGCGGCGTCAGTCCGATACAGGCTCATTCACGGAACCTTGGAACCTGTCGTCTCGATGCCAAGGGAGAAGTTCAAGTGGAGGCCCCACGAGAACCAAGGCCCGATGCGAGGCACAGGGGCGGAACGGCTCGTAGTAGCGCCGAAGCGGAGTAACTTCCGTGGAGCGAAGGGGCCGTGTCATCCAGTTTCACCGACAGGATCAACCGTGAAAGCGGGAGGAATCCATGGCTGAAACGAAATCGTTCTGTATTTCAAAGGGGGCGGTCTGGAAGGCTTGGCTGCTGGTCAAAGCCAACCGGGGCGCCGCAGGGGTCGATGATGAATCGATCGCCAGATTCGAAAAGCGGTTGAAACCCAACCTCTACAAGATCTGGAATCGGATGTCATCGGGCACGTATTTCCCGCCGCCAGTCCGAACGGTGAAGATACCGAAATCGGACGGTCGGGAAAGAACGCTCGGTATTCCTACAGTGGGGGACCGGGTCGCACAAATGGTGCTGAAACTGCAGCTAGAGCCAGTGGTGGAACCTTGCTTCCATCGAGACTCCTATGGGTACAGGCCGGGAAAGTCCGCCATCGAAGCAATCGGGGAAACTCGAAAGCGGTGCTGGCGATACCACTGGGTCCTGGACCTCGACATCAAAGGGTTCTTCGATAACATCGATCACTCTCTGATGATGCGTGCGGTGCGCAAGCACACGGATTGTCCGTGGATGCTGCTCTACATCGAACGCTGGCTGAAAGCGCCGGCTCAGATGGCGGATGGCACACAAGTCCAGCGGGACAAAGGGACTCCGCAAGGCGGCGTCGCTTCCCCGCTGCTTGCCAACATCTTTCTGCATCACGCCTTCGACAAGTGGATGGCCGAAAATCACTCGGACATTCCTTTCGAGCGTTATGCGGACGATATTGTTGTGCACTGTCGATCAAAAGCTCAGGCGGAAATCATCCGGCAGAAGATTGAGGAGCGGCTCCGCGCATGCAAGCTGGAAGTACATCCTGGAAAGACGAAACTCGTCTATTGTCGGGATAGCAACCGGCCCGAGGAACATTCCCACATGAGCTTCGATTTTCTGGGGTACACCTTTCGGCCCCGGACGGCTATTAACCAACGGCGAAAAGAATTCTTTGTGAGCTTTTCCCCGGCGGTAAGCCGGAAGGCGGGCAAAGCCATTGTGGTTACCATTCGGCAGTGGAAGCTTCATGAGATGAGCGACAAGAGCCTCGAGGATTTGTCTCGGATGTTCAACCGGGTGATCCGCGGGTGGGTCAACTACTACGGGCAATACTACAGGTCGGCACTCTACCCCATCTTCCGCTGCCTGAATCGGCGGCTGGTCCGTTGGGTCCAGAAGAAATACAAGCGGTATGGTTACCAACGCCAGGCGACCTGGTGGTTACGGCGACTTGCTCGCCGCCAGCCGCAGTGGTTTGCTCATTGGGAGTTGGGGGCGTTACCGTGATCGGTTGGGTGATAGGAGCCGTATGAGCGGAGACGTTCACGTACGGTTCTGGGAGAGCGCGGGGGTGAAATTCCCCCGCGCTACTCACCTGCCGCTGCATCGCCAGGAACGCATCTTCGCGCGTCACGGTCTGGAATTGCCCCGCTCGACGACCTGCGACTGGATGGCTGCCTGTGCCGACGTGCTGCGACCGCTGTATGCGCGTATGGTGCAGGAGGTGCTGCGTTCACGCATGCTGCATACCGATGACACCGTGCTGCCGGTGCAGGACGAGACGCGTGACACGACCCGCCAGGGCCGGCTGTGGGTCTATGCCGGCGATCGCAGCCATCCGTACAACGTGTTCGACTACACACCGACGCGGGCCCGCGATGGTCCGCAGCGCTTTCTGACCAACTTCGAGGGCTATTTGCAAGCGGACGCGTTTGGCGGTTACGACGGCATCTACCTGGCCGCGCGCGGCGCCATTGTCGAAGTAGCCTGCAATGCACATGCGCGACGCAAGTTTTACGACGCGCAGAGCAGTGATGCGGCCCGCAGCCACGCCGCCCTGGCCTGGTATCGCCAGCTCTACGCTCTGGAGAAGGAAGCCAAGGAACGCATCGAGGCCGAGCACCTGGACGGCACCAGCGCTGACGCGCTGCGCGTTGGCCTGCGTCAAGAGAAAGCGTTGCCGCTCTGGAGCAGCTTCCGCACCTGGCTCGAAGAACAGCGCGATGTTGTCTTGCCCAAGAGCCCGATGGGTCAGGCCATCAGCTACACCATCAGCAACTGGGATGCCCTGGTGCGCTATACTGAGGCCGGCTTCTTGGCCATCGACAACAATGTTGCCGAACGCGAGATGAAAAAGATCGCCATTGGTCGAAAGAATTTCCTCTTCGTCGGCAGCGACAAGGGCGGCCGAACCGCTGCGGTGCTGTTCAGCTTCACCTCAACCTGCCAGCGCCACGATCTCGATCCCTTCGCCTACCTGCGTGACGTGCTGGCCCGCCTGGCTACTGTCAATCTACCGGCCGACGACCTCATCAACCTCCTGCCTGATCGCTGGAGCGCTCCTGCCGATTCATCCGTCCCGCGCTGAGCTACGCCTCCCGGACCCCGGCGCTCCGGGCTAACTCGCCCGTCAACGTGGTTCACCGGACGGACACGATTGGCTTGTTCTGCGAGGCCTTTAGCTGCTCTTCCAGCCGAAAGATCTGTTGGGAGAGCAGCTGGTAACTCTCCCGAGCGGAGTCGGAAAGCAATCGGTACTGCAGGAACAGGCAAGCACCTGTCAGTAGAAGCAGCCCGACTAGGCCGTTTCGATCCACGCTGCCCCAAATCAAGTAAATTCCGACCAGCGCCCCGAATATCGCGATAAGGCCAAACAGTTCTCGCATTGGTGACTCCGCCAACCTTTATGAGGACCGAACCATGGATTTGACAACTTGCGCTGCCTAGTAACGCTGCAGCGCCCGGTTCAGC
>DATJKY010000144.1:0-8114 GCA_035490955.1 Terriglobia bacterium
CGATAAGTAGATGAGTCCAGTAGTTTGCGGGGGCGCCAGCCAGGATGCCGTCGTAGTCCTCGGGGAAGCGCTGGGCTTCCATCAGAGCCTCGCGGCCACCATCCGAGCAACTGGCGAAGTAAGAGTGCTGGGCATTGTGACTGTAGAAGGCTTCAACAATCGCCTTGGCTTTCAGAGTCATCTCGTGGATGGCACGGTATCCGAAGTCGACCACTTTCTCCGGGTGCCCCAAGGCCCAAGCCGCGTCGACTGCCGACCCCGAGTGGCCCGTGTCAGTGCCGGCCGTGGCATAACCGCGCTTAACCGCAGCTCCCAGTCCCGGGTAGTCGATCGTTCCTGCGAAACCTCCGTTGCCCTGGCCTCGGTATTTGCCGTTCCAACCGGCTGTCGGCATCCAGACCTCAATCTTGATGACTGAGTCCGCTGTCGGAGTAAGCTCTGCCACGACCCTGCAAAACTCGGGAACGCCTTTATAGCTCGTCGGCGGACCCATCGGCGGCGCCGGCGAAGGAGGCGGTGTAAATGCTCCCTGAGGCACGGATTGAGCCAATGTAATCTTGGTGCTCGACACCGCCAGCCCGGCCAGGCTCTCGCAGGGCCTTTGAGCGGAGGTTGCTTGGCCGAAAATACCTGATAAAAACAGGGCTGTTAGGAAGCGACACGCTTCATGCATCTGAGACCCCCTTGACCCTTACTTGTGCTTCGCCTCTCCCGTCCAGCGGAACTGCTGCAACTGCTCCAGGCCTAGATGTACCAGGACACGGCAGCAATACTGGACCACGAGATCGTCAATCGACTTCGGTCGATGGTAAAAGGCAGGGATAATAGGGAAGATCTCGGCGCCGGCGCGGTGGGCACGCAGCATATTCTCCAGGTGGACGCGGTTCAGCGGGGTGTCTCGCACGGCCAGAATGAGCTTGCGCCCTTCCTTCAGGCAAACGTCAGCGGCGCGCTCGATAAGCGTGGACGAAATGCCGTTAGCGATCTGGGCCAAACAGCCGGTGCTACAAGGAACGACCACCATCCCGTCGACTGGATAGGAGCCGCTAGCGATACTGGCGCCCACGTCCGAGTCCAGTAGATAGACGGTCTTGCGCGCCGGCTTCCCCACGAGGAGGGCCGCGATAGCCGAGCTCTTGGAAACATCAAGATCCAACTCTTCCCGCAGCACTTTTAATCCACTACCCGAAATCACCAGGTGAACCTTGCCCACGCGCGGATCGCCTTCGAGCAGCTGGAGCATCCGCCGGGCGACGATGCCGCCGCTCGCTCCGGTAACCCCGATGACGATGGTCTTGGTAGCGGTGGACTTGTGTTCGCCTGACTGTTCGTGACGCGCCATGCAGCGCGATGTTAGTTGCCAGCAGGGGTGAAGTCAAGTTCCAGCCAGGATTTGTGTCAAAGCTCATTAGAAATGTCCCCTTTCTTACCTCATTAGAAATGTCCCCTTTTGTGTTGGTTCCGTTGTTGTTTTTGGTCTTGCTTTTCTTCTTGCTCTTGGCGTTTGTTCTTGTCTTTGCCCGTCACAGAGCACACAGAGTCAACCGTCGCCGGCGACTAACTTCGGTCTGTGGTGCAGAAAGCTGCGCTCAGGGGAATAAGTTCCAGCAGGCCTAGGTCGATACCCCTATTTCGATCATTATTTACGGTTCAGGTCAGGTGATTTAATAATAGGAGGCGGCCAATGCGAGGGGCGAAGCACAAGAGATGAGCAAGCACGGGTCAGATTCATTTACATCGGCGGAGTTCCGCGCAGCCTGCGGTCTGTTCCCAACCGGCGTCACCGTCGTCACCCGCTTGATGCCTGATCAGAAACCTTACGGCATCACCGTGAATTCGTTCGCCTCCCTCTCCCTTCATCCCCCGTTGGTGCTGGTGTGCATTGATCTGCGCTCGTCCTTTTTGAAAGGCTTGGCGGAGGACGAAGCATTCGCTATCAACGTACTCAACGAAGACCAGGAGCACCTGTCCATCCACTTCTCAAAGCCTCGAGAGGAAGGTCGGTTCCGCGGCGTTCTCTGGCGCGAGGGAGAGCGCGGTGTCCCGCTGCTCGACGGCGCCGTCGCCACCTTCCAATGTGAACTGAACCACGCGGTGGATGCCGGGGATCATCGCATTATCATTGGCGCCGTACGGCAGCTCGAATACCGAAAACTGCCGCCGCTTCTCTGGCACGACAGCTCTTACCACCCGATGGCGCGGCATTAGATCGACTTGTCAGGCTCGGTATCCCAGCGAGGCCCTCTCACCTTCCAGCTCCAACGCCGCCGCCCGCCGGAGCTTTTATGATTGCCAGCGGAATGCGCGCCAACGCCACTCTGTCTGCTGACGTTCGCTGTGGCCTGATCCCTGAAACGATATTGCTTGGAAGGGATTTATCACCAGGAATGGGCGGACGTAAGACAGTAAACGCTACGCCGTCAGATGCTCGCAGCTTACGTACCCTGTTGAAATCTGCTCCAATTACCTTTTACTTTAGTGGTCAGCCAACTCGGCTCAGTAGCCAGGCTCGGGCCGATAGCGTTTTTCCGCAGCCTGCTTAAGCTCCGACCTCCGACTTAGCACCTCTTTAACGCCACGCCTCGGTACTCGTCACTCACTGCGGACGCAGGGCTGAGCGAGATAACTCTATCTTGTAGTACAGACCACGACCCGCGTCCCTCCGAAGATTCTACGTAAGAATCCCAGTTCCGCCGATGGTACTTTGCTGTGAACGGATGCAGGATCAAAGCACAGGAGTTCAGATGACGGTCTTGATCGCGGATGACTCCCAGGTAGTCGCGAAACGTCTGATGACCATGCTGGCAGAGCTTCGAGGAATAGAGATTGCCGGTCACGCCGGCACGGTTCCCGAGGCTCTGCACGCGGTGCGGAGCCTCCGGCCCAACGTTGTGATATTGGACCTCCAGATGCCGGGAGGCCGCGGGATGGATGTGCTAAAGACCATAAAAAGAGAGCAGCCGAGCTCGATGGTTATCGTCCTCACCAACCATGGCTACCCACAGTATAGCAAGAAGTGTATGGAGAATGGTGCGCGCTTCTTCTTCGACAAGTCTACCGAGTTCCAGAAGGTGACTGCGGTCTTGAGCGAGCTGGTCAATGGCGCGAGCTACGAGACGCCCAGAGCCGAGCGGTAGTGGAGGAAGGAAATCAGGTTGAAGACGAAAATGCATGCTTCTTCACGGAAGCAAGGGAAAGAGAAGGAAATGAGATTAGCTTCTGATGCACTGGATCGCTCCCTGGCCCTGGCCGCGGTGGGCGGCGACACCGGATTCCTTGCCGAGCTTGCCGGCATCTTCGAGGCGGCATGCCCCACTCTGTTGGAACGTATCCAACGAGCATTGGCAGTAGGAGATCTTGTTGCGGCGGCGATTGCAGCCCGCCTCCTGAGGATCGTCGCGGAGAATGTGTCAGCTAAGAGGGTTGCCAGCGTTGCGCTCGAATGCGAGTTGCTTGCGCGGCAACAATCGGTGGCGGAAGCGCAAGCAGCCCACCGGGCCCTGGTGCAGGAGGTCGAGCGGCTACAACCGGTGCTCGACGACCTGAGAAGTGTGCTGGCCGGCTCCGAGTAGCGAGCTGGCGTCCTATTGGCACTCTTCGGCCCAGTCCTCCTAACGTCTGCACGGAAACCATAGCCTCACTCAGAGTGACAAGAGACCGATGAGCTCCGCAAAGAGCGGGAGCGCGTAAGGTGCTTCAGTTCTCGCGAACGCGATGGAGCATCACGACGGAATCGCGTCAACTACCCCCGCCCGTAAGCAGGTTGGTGCTAAACTGGTTCAGCGTGAACCCGTTTCCCGAACGAAGCGTGTTGAATTGCTCTCCTCTGGCGTACCGAGCCATAGTGTGGGCTGCAGGTCCTGCGCTCCTGCTGGTCTTGCTCTGCACGCCCGCGGCGCTGGCCGAGAAGATCGAACAACTCAAGCCCCAAGGCTACGTTAACGACTTTGCCGGAGTGCTGGGCGAAGGAGCTGGCGAGCAAATAGCTGCCGTGTCTAGGGAGGTCGACCAGAAGGCGCACGCGCAGATTGCCGTCGTCACTGTTCGCTCGCTGGACAATGTTCCCGTAGAGGACTTCGCTAACAAACTGTATGAGCGCTGGGGTGTGGGTTACAAGGGTGAGAACCGTGGCGTACTGATCCTGCTCGCCGTAAATGACAAAAAGTACCGGGTCGAGGTCGGCTACGGCCTCGAACCTATCCTGCCAGACGGAAAGGTGGGCGGCTTCGGGCGCGAGGTGCTTCCCAGCCTGCGCCGAGGCGACTACGACGCGGCGCTGCTCCATCTCACCGCGAGCGTCGCCCGGGTCATTGCCACCGAGCGTGGAATAGCGCTGGGCGACCTTCCACAGGAAGAGGAGCCCGAGCGGCGCTCCCGGCCCGTTCCGAACCTTGCTGCGCTCGTCATTCTCGTACTCCTGGCGTTTGGGGTGCTCGGTGTGCTCTTGCCCGTCATCCGAGGCGGGCGCAGGGGAGGTTGGGGCGCCGGTCCCTGGATCGGCATGGGGGGTTGGGGTGGTGGGAGTTGGGGTGGTGGTAGTAGTTGGGGTGGTGGCGGCTTCGGAGGCGGGGGTGGCTTCGGTGGCTTTGGAGGCGGCACTTCCGGCGGGGGCGGCGCGAGCGGGAGTTGGTAGCGATTACGGACGGTCTTCTATGGAAAAGGAACTCAAGGAATTTGTCGACAAGCTCAAGGCCGCTGCCGGCACGAACTTGAAGTCGGTGGTGCTTTACGGCTCGGCCGCCAGCGGCGAGTTCCATCCCAAGCATTCGGACTTGAACGTCCTCTGCGTGCTCGAAGCCTTGGATCCGCCGGCTCTTGCCGTGCTGAGTCCGGCCTCGACCTGGTGGGCCCGCAAAGGCCACCCCGCACCGTTGATCTTCAGCCTGGACGAGTTGCGGCGGGCGTCGGACGTGTTCGCGCTCGAATTTTTCGACATCAAGGCACACCACCGAATCCTATGGGGCCAGGACACCTTTGCCAGCCTGGAAATCCCCATGGGGCTGCACCGCGTGCAGGTGGAACGCGAGCTGCGAACCAACCTCCTGAAGCTGCGCCAGCATTATCTGGCCGCGCCGGGTGATAACAAGGCAGTGTGCGGACTGATGACCGAGTCCGTTTCGAGCTTCGCTTCACTGTTTCGGCATGCGCTGCTCGCCCTGGGCGAATGCACGGCGGAGCGGTTGCCGCACCGCAAACGTGAGATAATCGGCTCGCTGGCCGAGATGCTGGACTTCGACGCCAGCGCGTTTTACACCGTGCTCGATATTCGCGAAGGCAAGCTGACCCCCGGTCAAGTCGATGTGCCGTCCACGTTCCACCTTTATCTTCAGGGCGTCGATCGGGTGACCAACGAGGTGGATGAGAAACTGAAGAATTGACGAATTCTGGAGTCAACACTCAGGAGCTAGGAGTGAATTCCGAATGGTGAATTGTGAATAGGAATTACCCTTCGTCCCTTACCATTCACCATTCACAATTGACTCCTGATCCAAAACCTGAACCCTAACTTCGAGAGGGACCAGCATGACGAAATTCCTGGCTGCTCTAGGTGTGTTAGTGCTGCTGGTGGTGGTACTCTTCAGCAGCTATGTTGGTCGGCGCAACCAGATGGTGCGCAAGAACGAGACCATCAATGCGGCTTGGTCCCAGGTGGATGTGGTCCTGCAACGTCGCGCTGACCTCATTCCCAACCTGGTGGAAACGGTGAAGGGTTATGCCGCCCAGGAAGTGACCGTCTTTGGTGAAGTTGCCAATGCGCGGGCGGCGCTGTTGAACGCTCGAACACCGGGGGAGAAGATTGCGGCTAACAATACGCTCGATGGCGCCATCGGCAGGTTGCTGGCCCTGGTGGAGAATTATCCCCAGCTCAAGTCTAACGAGAACTTCCTCCGCCTGCAGGACGAGCTCGCCGGTACGGAAAACCGGATCGGCGTAGAGCGCCGGCGCTACAACGAGGCGATCCAGGATTACAACACTTATATCGGCCTGTTTCCCAATAACATCGTTGCGAGTCTCTCCGGATTCCAGCGCAACAACGCTTACTTTCAAGCCTCCCAGGCCTCCCGTCAGGCGCCTAGAGTGGAGTTCCCGGCTGCAAAGCCGTAGCTGGTCCTCCATAACACGCGACTCACGGAATTTCATGCGAGGGTCGCGACGGCCTCGGGAGTTTGTTGGGTGGGAGCATCCGGCGCATAGCCGTCGGGGAGGTCGCCGTTGTCGACGCGAAAGTAGCGCCAGTAGTTGGACCGGACAGAGGCGATGAGTTCCTTGCGGGTTTTGATCTTGAGCGGCTTACCGATATAGATCTTACCCAGCCGTCGGAGCATCTCTTCGGATATGGCGCCGGAAAACATAAAGAGCGGCCAAGTGAAGTTGGGCCCGTTAAGGCGCCGCAGTTTGTAGAGCCACATGGCGATGGATCCCACGCGCCACGCCATCGGTCCCCACCAGGAGTGCATCGCCGGACGAAGGTTCAGCTTCCAGGACTTCATCATCACCTGCCACTGCAGGGGCGTCAGGCTTTGCGTTTCGGTCACGCCCCGGGCTTTCTCCATGCGCGTATCGTGCAAGGGCGTGAAGATGGAGGGTACGAGGAAGGCAAACAGGCCACGGCACTCCATCTCGTAGATCAGGTCCAGGGTGGCCATGGAGTCTTCGTCGGTCTCGCCGGGGTTGCCCACCATCAAGGTCATCACCGGAAACCAGTTGTTTTCATTCGCCACCCGCAGGCCTTCCAGCACCACGCTCGGCCAGTCGTCGATGGAGAAGGGTACACCCTTCGAGGGCATGATCTTCTTGGCCATGGGAACGGAACCGGTTTCCAGGCCAACGAGGGGCGAGAGCGCCTTCCCCTGCGGGTGCGAGCTCAGGCGGGGGAGGTGAATAGGGCTTTTGGGCAGCAGGACCTGTGAAAGCTCCTTGATGAGCAAAGGATCGACCACGAAAGGCGCGATGGTGCAGTGGCTGAGAACGTGTTGCTCCACGCCCGGAGTTCTGACAATGGAGGAATACAGGTCGACCAGCGCCTCGCGGTTGGGGAAGAAGAAGGGCGTCTCGGTGCGCACCTGCCCCCAGATGAACATGTCTTCGGTGGCGAGCGAGATCTGCCGGTTGCCCTCACGGACGTTGGCGTGCACGCCCTTCATGATTTTCTCTTTGGGGAAGTCGATTTGGGGATTCAAGTCAGGAACGCAAAACTGGCAGCGCCGTCCGCAGCCGGTGGTCATCTCCACCACGCCGAAGGTGGTGCGCTTGTCGGGAACCAGCAGGGCCTCACGGCTGGTGGGGTGAGCCACGTTGAGTTCGCGCGGCAGCTCCTCGCCGCGGATGGCCTTGTGGAATAGCTGCAGGCAGTCCTGAGACTCGCTGCGGCCCTCTACCACGCAGTCCACGCTAAGTTCCTCAAAGCTGTTGGTCTGGATGATCTGCCAGCCGCCCGAGCCGCCGACGATCACTTTGAAATTCGGCCGGTAGGGGCTGTTCTTGATGATGGCAAACAGGAGGCGCGCGTAGTGGGAATTGATGGGCAGCCGTGAGGAACCGAAGATTGAAGTGTAGACGCCAGCAGCAAAGGTGACTCCCAGCGGGTTGTGGGTGGAAACGGCAACCACGCGAGTCTTCGCGCCGATGAACTGGTGGAGGTCGTCGGGGTAGCAGACGGCAATGTCTTCGTCGCTCCACTCCCGCAGTAAGGAGGTCTGCAGCAAGCGCACCCCCGCCGGCATGTAGCACGCGGTACCGTCGGGGTTGCGCTCTACGTTGCGCCAGCTAGGGTACTTACTATTGATGACGGGCTCCATCCAGATGGGCATGGAGGCCATCGCCATTTGAATGAAGTAGCCCGCGTAGTCGATGGCTTCAGTAAGCGGCGCCGAAAGGACAATGAGCCTGCCGCCATTCTTGGCCCCTCCGCTTACGCTCGACACCTCATCGGCCCTGATCTTGGCAGCCCCTGGCAGCTGGCCGTTTCGCTTACGCCTGAATAGGCTAAAGCTCATTCGCTCACCCCTATTGAATCCTCGTCGCTTCTGCCGATCTTTGAAACCCTGAACACACTATGCGCGGTCATTCTAGCAGATTCGAAGCCGGATAGCGCAGAGTTTGCCTTCTAACGT
>DATJKY010000145.1:0-7614 GCA_035490955.1 Terriglobia bacterium
GAAAAGCCGGCAGCGTCGCCAAGGCTAGAAGGTAGCACACCGCCACCAGGATCGGTCGAGGAATTAAGTAAGGCATAAGAAGACAATCTCTGATCCGCTGGTAAATGCTCAGGCGATCGGATGGGTAAACCCACAAATACAGGCTGCCTCCGGGTTTCACCATGCGGCTGACGCTGCGAAATGCTTCCTTCGGGTTCGGCGTATGCACCACCACGCCCTCACACCACACAAAGTCGAAGCTTTCTCTCTGAAAGCAAGGTTGAAAGATATCACACTGAAGGATCATAACGTCGCGCAAGGTCTTGCAGCGACGGTAGGCTACAGAGACAGAAGTGTTAATGTCCATGCCAACAATTTCGGCTCCGTGGCCGGAGATCAGCTCCAGCAAAGCGCCGTCACCGCAGCCAGCGTCCAGCAGGGTCTTACCTCTGAGATCGTCGGCACGAATGCCATAAGCATTAAAGAAATTCGAAAGTTCCTGCTCCTTCGTCAGCCCGTAGAGTGTATCGGTTTCAAACAGTCCGAAGTCTCTGGCCCGCCATTGGAATCCGAAGCTCTCTGCCGCGGGGTCGGCTTCCGGAGAAGATACCAGCATTCTGGGAACCCCACCCCGAATGGGAAACACAAGACCGCACGAGCGGCAGCAGAACCCGCGGGAGGCGCCGTCCATTTCTACTTGCGCATCCAGCAAGGTGTCGTGACATCCCGGGCACCGAAGTATTTCTCGAACCCGCTCAGTTAGGGTTTCAGCCACACCAGCTCTTTAGTCTGCTGCGCTGCTTGGTGCCAAAAAACACTGAGAACACGCGAAGGCGATCCAGGGTGCTCATTTCGGCCGGATCCCAGCTCTGGGCGTGGCGGAGGAGAGCCGCCTCGCCAGTCAACCTCGCCAGAGCCACCAACAGCATCCGATTAAGAGTATGATAATGTGGCGGAGCTAGATAACCGTGAGATCCGTACCAGCTCCATCTGTTCTCATAGTCCCAAAACTCAAGGTTCTGGACCAAGCCGCGAACTCCCTCGTCAAACAGGCTTCTGGCGAGCTCATCTTCGGCTTCGACCCAGCAATCATAGAGACCCAAGAGGCTGAAAAGAAAACCGTCCAGGACTCGTGGCAGGGGATAGACCGGGTACTCTTCGAAAAGAACCTTTCCATTCTCGGTTGTCCTGACCCCGCCTTCATGGACATCTTTCCTATAGACAGCCAGGGCAGCTCGACACAGGTCGATCAACGCCGGCTCGGGCTTTAGACGATGGGCCCGGACCAGGGCGCTGATCGCCAGACCCTGGATCATCGCTGAAACCCAGGGCGACTTCAGCAGTGCCCTTCCCTCCTGAAAGTCCACCGGGAAACACCAGACCGCTGAACCATCGGCCTGGCTTACGCCATGATCGACCAGCCACTTGATTTGCGTCCAGAAAGCCTCGCAAGCGGTTTCACCCGACCGCAAGCGCTGTTCCAATTTCATCAACCCATACCACGCTACATAGGCAGGATTGTAGAACGTCTTCAGGGTGCGCGTCCGGTGGCACGGGACCCCGTTAGCATCCAGCTCCATCATGTCAAAAAAGAGCCGGTCGCTATAGATGTAGTAGTGCAACGAAGAACGGGGTCCCGCCTCCGGCACCAACTCGATGGGATAGTCGAAGCGAAACCCAAAGGCCTCGAGCCAAAGCGCCCGCGCTCCCCACCACAGATGGTTGAGAGGGTAAGGAAACTGGGGAACCCATCCTTTCCCCGGACTGTCGAGTGTTCCAAAAGCTGACGAAGGCGTCATTTCTTCTCCACCAGCCAGTTCTCGATGGCCAGGGTCGTGAGGCCCGATCGGTCCAACACATCCAACGAATCCCATGGACTGCTGGCAATGGGATACCCGTGCAGGTTAAAAGAAGTGTTAAGGATTGCCCCGATGCCGGTCATCCCTTCGAACTCGCGGAGCACGGTGTGATACCGGGGATTCCAGTCGTATGCGACTACCTGGGGCCTCACCGTGAAATCAAAAGGATGAATCGCAGCGGCGATTTCGCCGCGTCGCTCGGTTGTATCACAGGTAAGAATCATATACGGCATCGGAACACCCTTCGGATTGAGCACATAATCGCCGGCCCGTTCGCTCAGAATAGACGAGGCGAAGGGCATCCAAAAGTCGCGGGCCTTGATCGCCTCATTAATCATTCGTACCACTCTGGGCTCCTTAGGATTGGCGAGAATAGAGCGATTGCCGAGCGCTCGGGCACCAAACTCCTCGCGGCCGGCATGCCGGGCGACGACGCGCCCCTCGGCCAACCGCTGCGCGATCTCCTGCTCGATGTGATCGACTCGTTCGAAGCGGACAGGGGAATGGAACTCGAACTTCCGCAGGGTCTCCTCCACCTCCGCATCGGAGAACTCCGGGCCCCAGTATAGATCCTGGAGAGGACTGATCTGCTCGATACCGGCCTGCTCTGCAAAGACGTGATAGGCCGCCCCCATGGCGTTGGTCTCGTCACCACAGGACGGGTAGATAAAGAGCTCTTTGACCTCCGGAAGCTCCATGATCAGTTTGTTCGCCTTCACGTTCATGAAGATTCCACCACTCAAAGCGACCCGACCGATTCCGGTCTCTCGCACACAGTTTCTCACCCACTGGGCCAGGACCGCTTCGGTAAATCGCTGTAACCCGCCCGCAACCCAGTCGAACCGGTCGCGTTCGAAAAAGTCGCGAAAGAAGCGGTAGGAGCAGTACGTCTCGGGACATCCATCCGCACTTTCCCATCCCAGGGGCTGCTTGGGGTTGAAGCGAACCAACGCCATCAGCCTGTGATAGACGTGCTCTGCTCCCTTGGAATCGGCGTAGGGAGCGAGTCCCATGAGTTTGTACTCGTGCTCCAGTGGCACCATTCCCATCAGAAAAGTCACCATAGCGTAGATGTTGCCTACGGACTGTGCCATTGGGATCTCGTGGAGGCGCTCGAGCCTTCCGTCACGACCGATGCTCACAGACCCGCACAGTCCATCGCCAGAACCGTCCGCCGTCAGCACCAGAACGTCGTCGGAAAAGTTAGCCCAGCCATAGTACGCGGCAGCCGCATGCGCCATGTGATGTTCGACGGGCCGGATTCGCTCCTGGGGAATCCCCAAAGCGATCAAGGGCTTAATCCGTTCGGCAAGGTAGTGTTTGCGGTACAGCCCCAGTACTCCTGTTGACCCGGCGACGGCCCGGATGAGCCGGCGCGTCTTGCGCCTCAGGGTTACGTCCAAGTCGTTAATGTGCCGGTATTCGTCCATGAGCTGCTCACGCGTCATGGCGTAGGTGGTGTGGAACCCGTTCAGGGCGACCCAATCCAGCTCTTTGGGCGCGACACCACCCTTCTGCAAAACGAAGTCAATCGCCTGCGTGGGCATGCCAGACCAGTTCTTGATTCGCCGGAGCCGCTCTTCTTGAACGGCAGCAACAATTCGACCGCCCTCGTAGAGGCACGCTGCCGCATTGTGTCCGTCATTTACTCCCAAAACGCGCATTGCAACTCACCTTCACGTCGGAACGACATGCCAAAGCCAGCCGCTGCGACGCAGCTTCCCAACGCTTAAGGGTTTCCTGCTGCGTCCGCACCGCCGGTTCGTCCCAACTTATGCTCGACAGACGTGCCAGCGAAATCGGTTTGTTAGACGACATGATTCACTTGCCCTGGGGCAGCAACCAGACGAACTTGGCCGTCCCGCCATTCACCACCGACTCTCGAAAGCACCGTATCGAAGTCCGCGGAAACAGCCGACCAGCTGTAATTCCGCTCTACCAGTTGGCGAGCAGCGTCGCCCAGTCTGTGCCTGACAACGGGGTTCCTTAATAAGTCCACGACTCCTCGTGCGAACTCCTCGGGGTCATCCGCCAGCATGATGTTTTCACCGTGCTGAACGGGGAGGCCCTCTGCGCCAATGGAGGTTGAAACAATCGCCTTACCCATCGCCATCGCTTCAAAGATCTTCAGCCGGGTGCCTCCGCCTACGCGGAGCGGAACGACGCACACCGAGGCACCCTGCACATAAGGACGGATATCTGCTACCTGCCCCGTAATCTGCAGGGCATCGCTTTTTGCCGCAAGCGCTTGTAGCCGCCAGGATGGGCGCCGACCCACGATAAGGAGGTTCACTTGCGGAATGTTACGACGTACGCGCGGCAGAATCTGCTCAGCGAAATAAAATACGGCATCCTCGTTGGGCAGCCAGTCCATCGAGCCGACAAAGACCAGCAAGCCAGGCCTTTCCTCGCTAGCGGAGGGTTGGAAGTACTCGGTGTCCACGCCGGTCGGAATTACGCTGATCTTGCGTGAATCGACAAGGCGAGCGAAAAAATCACGGTCATTCTCAGAAACGGCGAGCACATGGTCGGCCCGCGTTACATAGATGCGCTCCGCTCGGGCCATAGTTCGGTATTCACGCCAGGCGACTGCCTTCAGACCTGGGTTCCGCGCCACCTCGAGGTGTCGTCGCCAGATCATTGCTTCAACATTGTGCGTGAACAGAACCTTCGGAACGGGAAATTCCCAGGGGACCACACCGGCCGCAATCACAAAGTCGCAAACGATGACGTCGTACCGTTGCTTCTGGAGCAGTTCTAAGAGCTTGTTAGCGACGGCTGGGCGGCAGTACTTGGCCATGTTGTAAGGCCGAGTGGTGAAGAAGTTGCGAGCGTATTCGGCACACTCCTGCCGACTCCGCGGAGCAGGGAGAGACAAGGGCACCAGAACCACACGCGCAAACAGTCGCTCTAAATCCCTGTGGATGTCGTCGCCGTGCGCGTCATAGAAGGTGAAGAAGGTTATTTCGTGCCGACTCGCCAGCTCTTTAAGAATGTGATAGCTGCGAATCTTGCCGCCTGTGTCAAGAGGGACCAAGCCGCCGGCTTTCACCCACAGGATTCTCACGCGTAGACCCACCTACCAACACATTCCCTGATACAACGGCAGCCCCTCTGGACGGCGAGGTTTCCTGAGGTTGACCAGATCGATGACGAACTGCTGCGGGCGCAGAACAGTGGCCAAGGCCTCTTTGTCGATGGAGGTTGTGCCGATGATCACGACCTCCGCCTCCTCGACCACTTCGGCCAGGCTTCCTGCCAACAATGAGCCAATGTGAGGGATGACCTCTTCGATGAATTGACGGTTGGAGCCCACCAGCCGCCCCATGGAGACGTCACGGTCCCAAATGCGAATCTGGCAACCCTCCCCAAGAAGGCGCTTAATCAACTGCACCTGCGGGCTCTCCCGTAGGTCGTCAGTCCCGGCCTTAAAGCTCAGGCCCAGCATCCCTACTCGTCTTTTCCCGGTCTGCAGTACAACTTCCACCGCCCGCTCGACGTGCTCTATATTGCTGAGTAGGATTCCCTCGATAACGGGCAGGCGGAGGTCAAGCTCCTTGGCTCGGTAGCCAAGGGCGCGGAGGTCCTTGGGCAGGCAGGACCCTCCGAAAGCAAAACCTGGTGTGAGATAGGCGTCGGAAATGTTCAACTTTGTGTCGGTGGTAAAGATTTCCATCACCGACTCGGTATCAACACCGAGCTGCTTGCAGATGGTTCCAACCTCATTGGCAAAGCTGACCTTGAGCGCGTGGAAAGCGTTCGAGACGTATTTCACCATTTCCGCCACCGAGAGGGAGGTCTCGAACGTCTTGCCCGGTACCCACGCGTAGAGCTCTCGCAGGGCAGCAACATCTTTATTGTCCCTGGAGCCAAGGATGGTATAAGGTGGCTGGAAGAAATCGGCCACCGCGTTTCCCTCGCGCATGAACTCGGGGTTGTAACAAACAGCGAAATCCACGCCGCCACGCTTGCCACTGGCGGCTTCGAGTATCGGGATCACCACTGTTTCGGTTGTTCCCGGCAACAGGGTGCTGCGCAAGACCACCACGTGGTGTGCGTCCTTGCGCGCAAGTCCCTTTCCGATTTCATCGCATGCACGTTCGATGTGGCTTAGGTCAAGCTTCCCATTTCGCAGACCCGGCGTGCCGACACAGACGAAGGAAATGTCCGACTCGTAGATGGCCGTGTTGGCGTCGGTCGTGGCGTGCAGCCGGCAGGCTTGGTGACCCTCCGCCACAAGCTCGTCCAAGCGCTTTTCAAGAATCGGGCTTCGACCCGAATTGAGCATGGCCACTTTGGCGGGGTTAACGTCCACCCCGATCACGCGGTTGCCCTTGTGAGCCAGACAAGCCGCCATCACCGAGCCAACATAACCGAGCCCGAAGATGCTCACGGACCTTGTATTTGTCTCCGCCATCTGTCTCCCACGCCATCGCAGGGCAACACTTGTGGTCACCCCCCATTCAGCGATTGAGCGATTGCGTGATTGAGCGGAGGCTCCAGAACTTCGGATCCTTCGTCGCCAGCCTCGAGATCCATTGGCTCAACCACTCAATCACCCCATCGGGCACCCACAAGGGGCGCCCCTACGAGCTGGCCGGCGTTTTTTCATCGCCAACCAGCGCCCCTTGACTGCAACCGTCAACTTTATTGACTGCCGCCGGCACCCGGATACCCTGCAAGGAATCATAAACGTCCAACCATTGCCGGCGTACCACTCCCCACCTATAGCGTTTCACTTCCTCAAAAGCATTGTGGGCGAGTCGCTCCGCAAGGTCGGGCTCCCGCAGAACACGTAACACGTTCTCGGCCAGCGCTCGCCAATCTCCAGGAGGGCAAAGCAGTCCAGTGCGCTCGTGCTCGACGAGGTAACGGATTCCCTCCGGCGCGGTACTGACCACGGCTAGGCCGGAAGCAAAGGCTTCCAGAATGGAAAGCGGCATGTTATCCAGCCAGGAGGCGTTAATGAAAATATCGGACTGTTCGTAGAAGCGCCCGATTTCGTTGTGCGTGACTGGGCCTGTAAACTCGACATCAGTCAGGGTTAACTCACGCACGACGGCGCGGACCTCCCTTTCCACTATCCCCTTGCCTAGGAGATGCAAATGCGCTTCGGGAATCTCGTTCTTGACTCGCGCAAACGCACGCACAACCAGGTCCACACTGTAGTAAGGGTGAAACCCGCGAGGGCATAATAAACTGGGCTTCAGCGGCTTGCGGAGTCGATAAGTGAATTGGTCCAAATCGACAGCATTGGGTACCACTCCAGCCTGCAGACCAAATTCCCGGAACACATCTGCAAGATAGGCGGAAGGGACCAACAACCCGTCCGCACGCCGCAAGATGGGCAGCGCAGTCCGCCAGTTGCGAAGGTGATCCCGGGCTTCCCCGCTGTGATAATTGAGAACAGTCGCTTTGTTTCGCAGCTTGGCGACCAGAAGAGCCGGTGCGGGAGCTAGCAGGAACGACCAATAGGATGCCGAGAAAATATGGACAATCTCCGCGTCTTTCATTCCTCTCCACAAGGCTGCCAGATATAAAGGTGCGCGCACCAGAGTACGAACGTAGGGGACGTGTTCCACCCATCGGAGCCACCGTGGGAACTCCGGATCAATGGGGATAAGGTGGGCCTTGACAGCTCGATCCCCTTGCCACTGTCGCACTAACAGGTTGGCTTGCGCGCCTTGGCCACCGATCCAGCGGGTTGAGGGCGCCACGATTGCCACTCGCACAGGGCGTGGCTGAAACCCCGCCCCACCCTCACCCACCGCTTCGC
>DATJKY010000146.1:0-4463 GCA_035490955.1 Terriglobia bacterium
AGGGTGGCGATGTCAGCGGCGGGGAGAGGGTCGGCGCCGAAAGGCATGCGCGGCTGAATCTTGCCCTCCAGCATCAGCAACAGCCGGCTCTCGCTGCTCCTGCTTGGGGTGATGGCCGGTCCGTGGACGCCGCCCTTCAGGAGCGAATCGTACGTCTCCAAGACGAGCCCGCCCATCTTAGCGGCGGCGCTATGGCAGGTGAGGCACTTGCTTTTCAAGATCGGTTCGACCTGCGCGGAGTAGGAAGGTAACGAAGCCGGTTCCTGGGTTTGAGGCGCGAGACCAGCGCTCCGTGAGCCGCTCACCCAGCCAAGGGCCAAAGCTGCCGCGACCAGAAAGCTGGCCATTGGGAGAGCGCTGCCAGAAAACTGCTCATGCCTCTTCTGCTTCAACGTCATTCCTCGGTGGTTGACGACGCGATGAGGCTAGTTTATTGCGGCGACTTCCATTCGCACTTATATCCGCACTCCAGCCCACAGGCCTACTAGCTATTCTACCACCACGTTAAGGGGAAAAAGAAGATGATCTGTACTGGTCTGCAGCACCAGCTGGCATTACCGTCCCTCGCCGCCAAGATTTTTCCTGGTCTCGCTAGCGTCCCTGTGTCCTCTGTAGCCAGAAGCGTTATTGATACAGCGGTCTATGTGGCGCTACGTGTGCTCCGTGTTAAGGCTTGAGCGGCACAGAGGTCCACAGAGAATCTCGTTTGTAGGTGGGCAACTCGCCTTTCAGTCGGTAGCGACAAACGCTATGCAGACAGGCGAGGGAAATTCGAGTACCTGGCCTGTAGGGGTCAAGCGCCCAGTTTTTGCATCGATGCGGAAACCAACAACGCTATTGGAGTCCTGGTTCGCCACGAGGAGGTAGGACCCCGTCGGATCGATGGCGAAATTACGGGGAGTCTTACCTCGGGTCGAAGCGTACTCGACAGGCGTGAGCGTGCCCGCGGCCGGATCGATCGAAAATACGGCGATGCTGTCGTGACCGCGATTCGAGCCATAGAGGAATTTTCCCGTCGGATGCACGGCGATCTCGGCCGCGTCGTTATTACCCTTGAATTCCTTCGGCAGGGTGGAAACCGTTCCCAAATTGCGAAGAGCGCCTGCATCATACGAGAATGCGGTGATACTGGATTGCATCTCGTTGATGACGTAAAGGAACTTACCGTCGGGTAGAAAGGCGAGGTGCCGTGGCCCTGCGCCCGGTTCGACCGTGGCAAACGGAGGGTTGTTCGGCGTGAGAGTGCCGCGGGATGGGTCGAGGCGATAAATTAACAACTCATCAAGTCCCAGGTCTGCGGCGATGGCGAAGCGGTTGTCCGGCGAAAGCTCGATCGCGTGCGCGTGCGGACCTTCCTGGCGCTGAGGATTAACGCCGTGACCGGTGTGCTGGACGAAAGCTGACGCTGCGCCGAGCCGGCCGTCCGGGCCTACGGGGAATACGGCTACGCTTCCCCCGTCGTAGTTGGCGACCAGCACATAGCGGCCTGTTTTGTCTAACGTCACGTAACAAGGACCCTGTCCGCGCGAGGGCACCTCGTTTAGGAAGACAAGCTTTCCCGTTTGTCGATCTGTGGCCAAAGCGCTGATGCCGCCGCTCTTTTGGCTTTCATAATTCGAAATCTCGTTGGCTGCGTAGAGAAATCGCCCTTTCGGATCGACAGCAAGAAATGATGGGTTCGTACTCTCGGCCATTAGCCCAAGCGACCTTAGCTCGCCTGTGGAGGCGTCGAAGCGGAAGGCGTAAATACCTCTGCTGTTGGGTCCCGTATAGGTGCCGACGTAGGCAATATACTTGCTGCCGGACGCAGCCCGTTCAGCCTGGGGAGCGCTGGCCGCTAAAGCGGGCGGGTTCAGCACAGCCGCAAGAAATAATAGCAGAGTTCGATCGATGTTCATGGCTCCATCAACCTCCAGGTGAGCAGGCAAGACGCAAACGAAGCTTCCGCCGGAGCTCATACTCAGGACCGGCGCTCACGAAGCTGCGGCTACCTTCAGCTCTATCTTTCCTCGGTCCCACTCCCCCAAGCCTAGCGCGCCCGCGATCTCAACGTGCTCCGGCTGGCGATGCACGAAAGTGCTGAATTGGTCGGGCGTGTCCTCAACGAGCTTCTTCATTCCGACCGAGACCCGTTTAGCGTCAATCACTTCCCAGCCGATGTGGTCGAGGGCTACCGGGTCCGTGGCAAAGTAGAGGGTGTGATGCTCCCACACGAACTGTGGCCGCGCGGAGGGGCCGCCGTGGTACAGGCCTTTGACGCCGTCGAGGATATGGAGCACGGCCTTGTTCCGGATCACGGGCATGGAAACGACCGCCGGAATGAACGCGTTGCAGGCATTGAGACTACTGCTGGAGTGGCTGCGGCAGACGTTGTTGACCAAGCCGTGCGACATATTCTTGAGAGCAAGCGTGACTCCGGCAGATTGATGATCCTTCAGAACCGGTAAGTTGATCAGCTTGTTGATTTCGCGGGTGATGAAGCGGGCCGCATAGGAGCGACGCGCCTTGACCTCATCGACAGCGTAACCCGGCAGCGTCAAGGCCATGTCCATGTAATGATCCGGGTCGTAACCGTCGATTCCCTGCTGCACGCCGTCGTAATCCTCGACCGCGCTGCTCATGCGGACGCCCTCCGGCAGCCACTTGTCGAAGCCCGCCTGGAGGAATTGTTTCCGGTAACGGTCGTAGACGACGATATCCTGCCGCTTGACACCGGCAGAATCCAGGCCGGCGATGATCTCCCGCACTACCGTAGCGTCCGAGATCACGTGCGGCTGCCCCACGGGGTTGACCTTGATCCCCACTACATCACCGGGCTCGAAGAAGCCTCGCCAGGCGCCGACCCAATCGTCGGCGCCCACCAGTTCCTTCATGCCGAGGCGCATCATCTGGCGCACCGCTTCAGCCTGGTACTGGCCCGATTCGAGCACTGCCGGGTTTCGAACCGCCACCACTCGACCCCGGTAAGGCCCCGGCATCGACAGCTTGCTCGGTTCGGCTTTCGATTGGGTCCCCGCTCTGACCGCCAGCAGCTTCGCAGTTCGAGCGCCAGCAGATAGAGCGAATCCGCCACAGATCGCCTTCAAACACCCTCGACGGCTGAACTTCATGGCCCTCCTCCAACTGAAAATTGGAAACTCGAAATTCGAAACTCACAAAGATGCGGCTTAGGACACGGGGGAGGAATTTCGATTTTCGAGTCATTACCTTTCACCGGCAAACCGATTTCGCGTATTCTACCAAACTAACCGTGTCAATCGAAGTTTTCCTTGAATCGCTTGAATCGCTGCACAGTCGCGGTTATGAATTTAGGTCACTGCCCGCCATGAAAATGTAGGGCGGACCCTTGGGTCGGCCTTAGGCCGGGGCAAGCCCCGGCCCTACGTTAGGGGTCGCGAGGCTACTTTCGAAGCAGCTCTGCAGAGCATAAGGCATAAGAGGAGACGAAAATGGCCAAGGTAGGGATGGGTTACGTCAGTGAATGCCATCTCTCCACATTGAGGCCGAACTCCACACGTCGGCCTGCCGCCCGAACACGGCCTTTCGGGCCGCATTCGCCAGCTTGTTCTAGAAGTCTGTCCCTAGGAGGATGGCCCGGATGCAGAACTGGATCAAACTATTTTTCGGACCGCTGGTAACACTCACTATGGCTCTCAGTCCGCACTCCAACACACGAGCGCAGGCAGCTCACTATGACTTGGTCTTGAAGGGTGGTCGCGTGATCGACCCCGCTAACCGCCTGAACGGACTCATGGACGTGGCGGTTTCGGCGGGGAAAATTGCGGCGGTCGATAGAGATATCCCCGCCAACCAGGCAGGCAAGGTGGTGGACGTAAGGGGGCTGTACGTTACGCCGGGTCTTGTCGACATTCACTTCCATGTCGGTAATGGCGGAGCTCCACTCGACTGGTTCACATCGGAAGCACGGTCGCATCTTGCGCCGCTTGGTATCCTCGCAGACACTGCCCTCCAAGCGGGCGTCACCACCTTGGTGGATGCGGGGACGGCAGGAGCTGACACATTCGTTCAGGAAAAGGAAGAGGTCATCGACCATGCCAAGGTTCGCGTGCTGGCCTTCTTGAACATCGTGGCCAACGGCATGAACGGCGGCCTGGAGCAGACCGTGGACCAAATGGATCCGCAGCGATGTGCCGAAACGATTCGGAGATACCCGGGCATTATTGTGGGAGTGAAGACGGCGCACTATTGGACGGCGGATCCGTGGGACGGCGAACACACGCCTTGGACCGCGGTGGACCGAGCGGAGGAATGCGGGCGGATTGCCAATGTACCGGTGATGTTAGATTTCTGGCCGCGACCGGAAAGGACTTATGCCGACCTGATTCTCAAGAAGATGCGGCGGGGTGATATTCACACCCATGTTTTTGCTCAGCAGTTTCCAATTATCCTTCCTGATGGCAGGGTCAACCCGATCATGGGTGAGGCGCGCGAGCGCGGAGTGA
>DATJKY010000147.1:0-6868 GCA_035490955.1 Terriglobia bacterium
CGGATTCTTCGCTGGCGCGTCCGTTCGACCCTGGAATAAAGAAGGCGTTCGGGCTGGTCGGCGAAAGGCTGAACCCAGTAAACTAAATCGAGAGGAGATTCAATGGACGCGAATTTTGGGTGCATCAGCGGCATGTTTAAAACCAACACCGACATTGTGAACAGAGCCATAGAGGGAATTCTTCCAGAACACTGGTTTCTCAAGCTCGGCGAAGCTTCGAATCACCTCATGTGGGTTGCGGGGCATCTCGTCGTCAGCCGGGGGACGGTGCTCAAGACGCTGGGTTCGGAGTGGTCGGCTCCCTGGAGCTCGCTCTTCGCCCGGGGAGCGAAGCTGGCGTCCACGGACCAATATCCTGGAGTCGAAGAAATCCGCAAAGCGTGGAAGGACGTGTCTGAGCGGCTTTCGGCCTCTCTGGCCGCGGTGCCCGCTGAGGTGCTGACGAAGCCAGCGCCGGAAGGAAGGCCTTCTTTCGATGGGAAAGTCGGTGGACTCGTCGCCTTCCTGGCGTTTCACGAAACTTACCACGTCGGCCAGGTGGGTTATCTCAGAAAGTGGCTTGGATACGGCCAAATTGTCGGATAATTATGGATCTTTCCCCGCTTTGCGGAATCGATTTTCGATTGAGTCAGCGCCTCGCCGAGACAGCGTCCAATTTTTCCTGAGGGGCTTATAACGATGAACGCTACGCTACTTTATCGGGTAGCATCAGGCTTGTTCGTTGTTTTCGCAGTCTCACATACTTTTGGGCTGCTCAGTCGGAACCAGCCTTCGCCGGAAGTTGGCGCTGTTCGCGCGGCGATGAACAGTGTCCACTGGAGATTCATGGGGGCCGAGATTACCTATGGGGGAATCTACATCGGATTCGGCCTGTTGCTAACCGCCGCCCTGTTACTCTCCGCGTTCCTGGCGTGGCACCTGGGGTGGCTTGCCCGGAGCGATCCGCGGGCAATCGGCGGCTTAGGCTGGGTCTTTTTTGGCTTCGCGATGGCCAACCTCGCCTTGAGCTGGATTTACTTCTTCGCGGGGCCCATCGTGGCTTCCGCCTTGATAGCTGTCTGCCTCGGCTGGGCCGCATGGCTTGTGACCGCGGCCAAGTAGCGCTTGCTTGTACTCCGACACTAGCAAGTGCCCGTCCCGGAATGCCGGACCGGGCATACGAAAAGAAAATTCAGGAGGCCGACGATGCATTATATGCTACTGATCTATTCGAATGAACAGTCCTCGGAAGCCGCTTCGCAGGAGGAGCAAGACAGAATCGCGACTGAACATGGCGCTGTTATGGCGGAAACGAGCAGACGGGGCATTCTCAAGGGCGCAGAACCATTGCAACCGACCAGCACGGCCACCACCGTCCGCGTGCAGAATGGCAAAGTGATGATCACGGACGGTCCATTCGCGGAAACGAAGGAGCAGCTTGCCGGATACTACCTTTTGGATTGTAAGGACTTGGACGAGGCGCTCGAATGGGCGGCGAGGATTCCCACCGCTTGCGCTGGTGGGACAGGCTGTGTTGAAGTAAGGCCGATTCGCGAGATGCGTGCGCCCGCTTAGAGCAGCGAATCAATCATCAAGTCCGGCAACACGCGCGCCTCGAAAATGGATGTGGCCCCAACTCGTCTCTCGATTTCTGGTAAACACAACGTCCGACCGCGATCGCTGCCAGTCATTTCTAGTCATTTCTTCCATCCTCATTTGGTTCCTTTTGGTTGTGCTATAGTTTTGGGTTTGAGTACCCGTCGTCCTGGTCGAAAGTGTCCCGGGGCTGGCGCAGACCTTTTGGTCTGCGTGCGGCCTGTCACATCCCTCGCAGCCCTGAAGGTCTGCGCCGGCCCTGTACTGCGATACTTGTGAACAGGACGACGAGACCGATGTGGCCCTTGTGGACTCGATCCCAATCCCGCATGGGGATGCGAGCGCAACCACCGCGACCAGCATTGGATCCGGCTCAAG
Source organism: Terriglobia bacterium (assembly GCA_035490955.1). GTDB lineage: Bacteria > Acidobacteriota > Terriglobia > UBA7540 > UBA7540 > DATJKY01. The sequence goes on from DATJKY010000147.1 coordinate 1,954, forward strand.
GAGCCGGGAGAGCACTGGCTTGGATTTTGACCTAACGCCGGAGCAGCAAGAAATCAAGCGATCGGTGCGCGAATTTGCTGAGAAGGAAATTCGTCCCCACGTTATGGAGTGGGACGAGGCGCAGCGCTTTCCGCATGAAATCCTGGGCAAGTTGGGCCAGTTGGGCCTGATGGGTGTGCCTTTCCCGACGCAGTATGGTGGCGCGGGTTTGGGCTATGTCGAATATGTCAGCGTCGTCGAAGAGCTGGCGCGGGTGGATGGGTCGGTTGCTATCATCGTAGCCGCCCACAGCTCGCTGTGCGCCGGTCACATTTTAATCGCCGGTTCGGAAGAGCAGAAGCGGGAGTATCTTGTGCCTCTGGCGCGCGGTGAAAAACTGGGTTGCTGGAGCCTCACGGAACCCCAGGCCGGCAGCGATGCAGGCGGCACCCGTACGACTGCTCGTCTAGAAGGCGACACTTGGGTCCTGAACGGCTCGAAGACCTTCACCTCGAACGGCACTTACGCCGACTTTTGTGTGGCCATGGCGGTTACGGATAAGGTGGCGCGCAAGCATGGGATCTCTGCCTTCATCATCGAGAAAGGCACACCTGGATTCCGTCCTGGCAAGAAGGAGAATAAACTCGGTCTGCGCGCGAGCGACACGGCGGAAGTGATTTTTGAAGACTGCCGCATTCCTAAGAGCAACTGCCTGGGGCAACCCGGCGAAGGATTTGTGGACAGCTTGCGTGTGCTGGACAAGGGGCGAATTTCGATTGCTGCCCTAGCGGTGGGCATGGCCCAGGGCGCCTATGAGGCGAGCGTCAGCTACGCCAAGCAGCGGCGGCAGTTCGGCAAGTCGATCGCTGAGTTCCAGGCGACCCAGTGGAAGCTGGCCGACATGGCGACAGAGATTGAAGCGGGGCGCCTGTTGACCTACCAGGCGGCGAGTCTCGCTGACCGTGGACGCCGTGTGACGCGCGAGAGTGCCATGGCCAAGCTGTACGCCGGCGAAGTGGCCGTGAGGGTGGCCAACGAAGCCGTTCAGATCCACGGTGGCTACGGCTTCATCAAGGACTACCCGGTCGAGAAATACTACCGCGACGTTAAGCTCTGTACGATAGGGGAAGGGACCAGTGAGATCCAGCGCATGGTGATTGCTCGCGAACTACTGGGGAGTCGGGAGTAGGGAGTACGAATTGGGATTGACCGATTGCAGGATTGACGGGATGACGGATTGGAGACCTTCACCTTGGGTCTTGAATCCCTCAATCCTTCAATCCCCGAGTCCCTAATCGTCACTCCCTACTCCCTCGCATGTTGAAAAGCGCCAAACAAGTATCAGGTCTGGAAGGTCTTAACAACTGGACCACTAAAGTCTGCGCCGGGGATCGCCGGGCGATTGGGCGAGCCATCTCAACCATCGAAAACGGCGAACCGGTTGGAAACGCCCTCCTGAAACTTCTGTTCGCGAAGGCCGGCGGCGCCGAGGTGATTGGGGTGACGGGTTCTCCCGGCGTCGGCAAAAGTACGTTGGTCGAGAAATTGGCTGCCGAGTATCGACGCGCCGGTCCTCAGGTCGGGATCATTGCGGTTGATCCAAGCAGCCCCTTTTCGGGCGGGGCGGTTCTTGGTGATCGCGTCCGGATGCAAAGCCTGGCGACCGATCAGGGGGTTTATATCCGAAGCATGGCGACCCGAGGTCACCTGGGTGGCCTCGCTCCGGCGGCGCACGATGTCGTAACCATCCTCGAAGCGGCGGGTTGTGACGTGGTTCTCATCGAAACCGTCGGCGTGGGGCAGGATGAGGTCGACGTGGCGCGGCTGGCCGACACCACGCTGCTGCTGCTGGTGCCGGGGATGGGCGACGACGTTCAGACCTTTAAGGCTGGGGTGATGGAGATTGCCGACGTGTTCGTCATCAACAAGGCTGATCGTCCCGGCGCCGATCGCGTCGAACAGGAACTGAGCGCTATGCTTAGCATCACGCCTCAGCCTGACGGCTGGTTGCCTCCGATCGTCAAGACGGTGGCGACAACCGGCCTTGGGATCAGGTCAGTCCAGGAAGCTCTGGGAGAATTCCGACGGTTCGGTGAACAGGAAGGTGTCACACGACGACGACGGATGGTTAAATGGCGGGCACGACTGCTGAGTCTGCTGCGCCAGAGAATCTTCGAGAAGGTTGTAACCGAGGGCTTGGGCGAAAAGACCATCGACGAGTACGTCCAGGAAGTGGTCGAACGCCGGCGTGATCCCTATTCGCTGGTTGAAGAGATGATTCAGAGAGCAGGTGTCAGGTGCTAGGTGTCAGTCGCTAGACTTCGGCGCGTCGGCTAGCTTATACCTGACACCTGACACCTAACACCTATGAAGATTCATCACCTGGGCATTGCGGTGCCGTCCCTTGGTGAGGCCGTACAGGCCTTCGAGAGGCTGCTCGGTTGCGCTCCGGACTCGGAGGAAGTAGTGGAAGACCAGAAGGTGCGTGTGGCCGTCTTTCGCGTGGGTGAGGTGCGGCTCGAGTTGCTGGAGGCCACCGCACCTGAATCACCCATTGGCGTCTTCATTGCCAAGGGGGGACATGGAATCCACCACCTGACGCTGTCTGTTCCCAACCTGACGGAGAAGCTGGGGGAGCTCGAGCGCTCCGGGGTGCGCCTGATTGACCACACGCCTCGCGTCGGAGCGGGCAACGAGCTTATTGCGTTTCTACACCCTTCGAGCACAGCAGGAGTGCTGATCGAACTGGTCGAGGAAAAGAAGGATGAATGAATCCACAGATTTCACAGATTACACCGATTAACAAAAGAACAACGATTTTCTGCAGTATGAGCATTGTGCGCGCTAAATCTGTGTCCTCTGTGTAAATCTGTGGATTCCAGAAAAGGTGAGGATGGCTAAAGCCGAGATCGGCATTATTGGCGGGAGTGGTCTTTACCGCATGCCTGGTATCGCTAGGGCGCGCGAGGTTCGAGTGACCACTCCCTTTGGCCGGGCCTCAGACGCTTACCTCCTGGGCGACCTGGAAGGGCGCAAGGTAGCTTTTCTCGCTCGTCATGGGCGCGGACACGTGCTGCTGCCTTCCGAGCTGAATTTTCGCGCAAACATCTATGCCCTCAAGAAACTGGGAGTGGAGCGCATTATCTCGGTAAGCGCTGTGGGTTCGTTACGCGAGAACTTGAAACCCTTGGACATGGTCCTGCCATCGCAGTTTCTCGACCGCACTTACGCGCGACCTTCAACGTTTTTCGGCGAGGGGCTCGTGGCCCACATCAGTTTCGCTGACCCTGTGTGTCCGGTCCTGCAGGACGTGATGGCACAGGCCTGCGCCGATGCAGGAGTGGGCTGCCACAAGGGCGGTACGTATGTGTGCATGGAAGGCCCCGCTTTCTCCACCAAGGCGGAGTCCAACCTCTATCGCGCCTGGGGCATGGACGTCATCGGTATGACTAACCTTCAAGAAGCTAAGCTGGCGCGCGAAGCGGAGATTTGCTACGTCACCCTTGCTATGGTTACCGACTACGATTGCTGGCATCCGGAGCACGACGCGGTGACGGTCAGCACGGTAATCGACTACCTGAACCGGAACGTTGCGAACGCCCAGAAGATTCTCCGTGCCGCTATCGATAGGGTGCCGAGAGAGCGGACTTGCAAGTGCGGACGGGCACTAGCCCATGCCATCCTCACAGACCGGAAGAAGATACCCGCACGGACCAAGAAGAAGTTGGCGCTTCTGGTGGAAAAATACCTGAGCTGAATTAAGAACCAAAGGCACACCTAATCCAAAATTGAAAGGTCCTCATGTCTTTACTGGTCGTAGGTTCGGTTGCGTTTGATTCTCTGCGGACGCCCCACGGCGACGCGGAAGAGATCCTCGGTGGGTCGGCCACATATTTCTCAGTTACAGCAAGCTACTTTGCTCCGGTCAACGTCGTCGCGGTGGTGGGCGATGACTTCGGTGCCGATGCCATCAGCGTTTTCACCCGCCGGTCCATTGACATTCAGGGTCTGGAACGGGCGAAGGGCAAGACCTTTCGCTGGCGCGGGCAATACGACGGAAATATGAACGAGGCACGAACGCTGGAAACCCAATTGAATGTGTTCGAGCATTTCGCGCCGAAGATTCCCCCTGTCTACCTGAACAGTGAATTCGTCTTTCTGGGTAACATCGATCCTCTGTTACAGCTTCACGTCCGCCAACAACTCCCTCAGGCCCGCCTCGTGGCCTGCGACACGATGAACTACTGGATTTCGAGAAAACCCGAGGAGTTGAAAAGGACGCTGGCTGCTGTCAACTTGCTGGTAATCAACGAGACCGAAGCTCGTATGCTGTCCGGCACTGATAACCTCAAGCGGGCTGCAACCGAGATCCGGGCGCTGGGGCCGAACGTGGTGGTGATCAAGCGGGGTGAGTACGGCGCTTGCCTTTTCAAGGACACCACTATCTTCTTTGCTCCCGGCTATCCCCTGGAGCAGGTGTACGACCCTACCGGCGCCGGCGACACGTTTGCCGGTGGATTCATGGGTTACCTGGCTCGCAGCGCCGATCTCTCCGATGCGGGACTGCGCCGGGCGCTGGTTTACGGCTCGGTGATGGCAAGCTTTGCCGTGGAGGAGTTCGGCCTGTCACGCTTGCTTCGCCTGCAGAGGCAAGAGATCGAGGCGCGGTTTCAAGAATTCAAGTGCATGACTCACTTTGATGTCTGAGCCTGTAACCGACTCAAAGCGGGATTTAGGAATGGGGATTCGGGATTGGGGAGCTTTTGTCGAACCCCGGAGTCACGCGGCTGACGGCGCCTGCTGGGTGTTGATTCTCGGTATGGCGCTCGGCAGCCTGCATTTCTTTTACATCCACGGGCTTACTAACACTTACGGAGACGCCCTCGCCCACATGGAAGGGGCGCGACGCCTCTTCGACTCCCTCACGCCGGGTTAT
>DATJKY010000148.1:0-3705 GCA_035490955.1 Terriglobia bacterium
TCTGGCCGTCCCACAGCCCACGCGTGACGCCCTCCGGGTAGTCGCGGCGCTCTGGTCACCCCCGTGATGTCCGAGAACCCCGTTGACGTCCCGGCAAGCCAGATTTGGACACGCGGGTACAAGCAGCACTCGGCTTGGCCGGTTGGATCCACCAGCGGAAGCGCGGGGTACTTCCAAAGGAACAGGTGCTCGGCCGTGAGCTGGGCTCGCGACCGCAATGTGAGCGACGCCAGCCGCAGAAGGTCGTTGCCACGCGGAGGAGCGTTCGAACGGCTAGGCCGAGACCCGGACCGTCGCTAAATACCCGCGTACCACGCGTAGCCGGCGTCGGCGGACGCCGAGCCAAGGCCCTTACCGAATCGCTTCAGATTGTCTGTGACCGTCACGCGAGTAAGGTATTTGACGCTCTTGTAGCCAAGTTGCCGTGGCACGCGAAGGCGCAGTGGGCCGCCGAACGGCACCGGCAGATCCGCGTCGTTCATCGCGTACGTGACTAGGGTTTGCTGATGCAGCGCATCGGCCATGTCGATGCTTTCCCACGTATCGGGTTCGATCGAGAAGTACACGACGTATCTCGCCTGTGGCAGCAATCCGGCGATGTTGAGAACCTCGACGAGCGGCGTTCCGATCCACTCCGCTACGTACGACCAGCCCTCTTCGCACACAACCTGCGTGATTTGACTGCGCGCCGGAAGACGCTTGACGTCGTCCATCGATAATGTTGTCGAGCGGCCGACGAGACCGTCGACTGACAGCTTCCAATCTCTGAAGCCGTCGGCCTCGAAGCGTTTGAACGCATCGGTCGGCGGCGCGGTTTCATTCGCAAACGGAGGATTCGAAATCTGGCCGCGGCTGAACTCCCGCGCGAAAGAATGCTGCGTCAGAATGCGATGGACCGCATAGGTCAGCGTCTCGCCGGGTCCGTACACGCCTCCGCCATCGGGCGGAAAGAGTCCGTACCGGTCCGCTATGTGGTCCGCAACAGCCAGCCCTGACAGCCCTGCCGCCGCAGCCAATCCTCTCGTGATCAACTGGCGTCGTGAGATTTCACTCATACAGATTTCCGATGTCCCGAAGCATTTCCGGTGATCATCGCGGTCACCCGGCGTCTGAAGCCAGCGAGCCAGACCATTCCTACATGGATCAGCACGAAGAGGACGAGCAGCAGCGTCAGAAGAAAATGAAGCGTGCGCGCGGATTGCCGGCCGCCGAACACAGTGACCACTGTCGGCATTGCTGCCGTGACGGCGGGAGACATCGCGAGCCCTGTCCAGATGAAGAGCGGAAACACCACGAACACTACTCCGAGGTAGGTGAGCCTCTGAAGAACGTTGTACGACCACGCCTCTTCTTCTTCGGGCCGCGTGAGTCGCAAATGGTCTCGAAGCGAACGGGACACCGCCGACCACGAACGGTCAGCCGCACGCGGGAACAGCCCCTTGCGAAAATGCCCGCTGACGAGGCCGAACACCAGATAGAGGCCGCCAATCAGAACCAGAATCCACGCGGCTTCAAAATGAAGGTACCGACTCCAACCGTTCTGATCCGGCAGGACGTAGCCATAACCGGTCGGAACCGTCGCTCTCGACGACGGGATCGGAAAAGAAAAAAGCGCCGGAGTCAGAACATTCCCGTTCTCGCCCCAGTAAAAGCGCGGATGAGAGATCACGAGCTCCACTCCGCTTACCAGTAAGGCCACACAGTTGCCACGGGCGGATTTTAACCGAACTTCCAGCCAATCGTCGTCCAAGGCTCCTGGTCGCGTTGGAGCTTACGCCACTGGCTTGGGCAGATCACGGCCTCGCTGAGACGTCGGTCGAATTACTGGACCCCACGAGATAGGCCTTGCCTGCGCTTACCATGAGCGCCGTGATGTTGATGACCCAATCCCCTCGCGTCTTCCTCCACTTCTCCCACCCGTCTGGAAAGCGCTTATCCACAAACATCGATCGGAGATCTTCCACGAACAATGCGGGCTCATTGTCTAACTCCCTCGCCCCGGGCCTGTGGGCAAGAAAAGCAAAAATCAGCCCATACTCACCGCACGAACCAACGAGATTGTCTTGGCCGAGGAGCTTCGTGAGTTTTTCCTCGAGCTCTCTGTGAGGTCCGTTCACAACATCGTTGGATCCACGCAATCTCGCCAGAAGATCAGGACCCACGCTTGCAACAAAACTCCCGAGATCATCGGCCAAAAGCCTCGCTACCGATGCTCCAAACACCTTTGATTTGGGATCCCTGTGCAGGTTCTCCGCGATAAACTTCCCCACATCAGAACGCCTGACTAAACCCTTGATAGCACGGCGCTCAAGCCGTTCGAAATCTTCGAGGCTAAGTCGGCCAGAGTCCAACTCCGTTGGGTCTCCTTCCAGAATGCCGCTGTGCCCCGGATGTGAACCTTGAGAACCAGGAAACTCCAGTGAGAACAAGCCGTCTGGTACCTCTTGATTCAACTGACCTGTGAGACCGCGCATGAATGCGTGGTTCCCCGTCGCAAACAATACAAGAAGGTCTCCAAGATCCCCGCCTCCTGTGTTCCCGAGCCTTCTCACATCCTCAATGCTTGCGACTGGATTGGTCGCTTCATTGCGCACTGGCAGCCGCCCCGTCACAACAGCAGTCCCAATAAATGGACATGTTGCCTTCTTTTCCGCAATTGCACTCAACGCCTTTTGGTCAAGTTGGATCGCGTCTCCCGTCATAGATCCTCCGCTGATGGCGGCTGTTCCGTTCAACGGCCGAACCGAGTGTCACACCGCGGCAATTGGCGTTTAATCGAGACGGCTTTCTTCTGACAGACCTATTGCCCCCCTGGCCGCTGGTCGACCTGGTAATAATGGACCTGGCCTTCCTTGCTCCGCGGTGTCATCGCCATGCGTATGCTTTTACCGGTGTTGGGGCAGCTGGTGGCACGGTGCCAACGTTCTTCATTGGCATTGATCACGTCGCCCAGCTCGCCATGGACCACTCCGACGCCGGAGATCAGCGCACAGACACTGCCGTAAACATTAACCCAGAGCTCCACCATGTTGGCGTGCCAGTGGCCCCAGTTGGTGGCGGGCGGCAGCTCCGTGAGGTTCATGCCGATGTTCAGGTTGGAGGAGGTATGGCCGTCATACAAGAAGCGCTCACCCGTGCGTCTCGAATCGCCATACTCCGTAACATTGAAAAACGGCACGTTGAATGAGTCGTAGCCGCCGGTCGAGGTGATCTTGGTCTTGATATATTTGTAGCCGGGAATGGGTGTCGGCGTCTCGCTTTCCGGATAGGACGGCACCTGTCCGGCGGGGGTGTTGCGGTAAAACACAACCGGCTCGATGCCGACAGTCTCCAAGCAGTAGGACAGGCGTGGTGCGACGTTGAACGCCCAGCCCTTCGACAAGACCTTGGGCTCCTGGCCGTCGATAGTCATCTTCACAGCGCCGCTATAGACCCAGCCGAAGACGCGGTCATCGGCGTAGAACATGCACTTGGCCTTGTCGCCCGGGGCCATCTGGATGTAACGGCCGTCGAAGTCGCGCGTCAGAACCACTCTCTCTTCCCAGCGCGCCTGTCCCTGATGCGACTTGAGAATATCGGCGAGATGCCAGATCGGCTTATTGATTCCCGTGTAGGGCGTTTCCGGCGTCTTCTGGGCCGCCCAGACAATGCGTTCCGGGCCGTTTTCGCCGCCAACCTGAGACCACCAATTCGTCTGGGGCCCAC
>DATJKY010000149.1:0-5790 GCA_035490955.1 Terriglobia bacterium
GCCCGCGGGTTCAAGATTCCCATCGTGCGCGTTAACGCCGATGATCCGGAGGCTTGCATTGAGGCGGCGCGGGTGGCGCTTGCCTACCGCGCGCGGTTCCAGAAGGACTTCGTCATCGACCTTGTGGGATATCGCCGCTACGGTCACAACGAAGGTGACGAGCCGAGCTTCACCCAGCCCCTGATGTATGAGAAGATCTTGCGGCATCCGACGGTGCGAGAGATATGGGCCGGTACACTGGTGGAGCGGCGAGCAGTCGCGCCGGAGTGGCCCGAACAACTCGTGCGGCACCACATGGAGCATCTGCAGGGCCTGCTCGAGGCCATGCGAGCCGAGCGCGAGTTGGTGGTTTCCCAGCCGGAACCGCCCCCGCCCGGCGCCGCGCGGCGCACTAAGACTGCCATCCCCGCTGAGCGCCTGCGCGCCCTCAACCAGGGACTTCTTGCTCTGCCGCTGGACTTCGCTCTCAACCGCAAGCTGGAGCGGGCGCGCGACCGGCGTCGACACGCCCTCGACAGCCTGGACGAGCGGAGCGTGGATTGGGCGATGGCGGAAGAGTTGGCTCTCGCATCCGTCCTCGAGGAGGGTATTGCGGTTCGCCTGACGGGGCAGGATGTGGAACGGGGTACTTTCAGCCAGCGACACTCGGTGTTCTTCGATGTTCGGACGGGGACGGGCTTTGTTCCTTTGCAGGCTCTGCCCCAGGCCAAGGCGGCCTTTGAAGTCCACAATAGCCCGCTGACAGAGAATGCGGTGGTGGGATTTGAGTTTGGCTACAATGTGCAGGAGCCCGGCCGCCTGGTAATTTGGGAAGCCCAATACGGCGACTTTATCAACGGCGCGCAAACGATGATCGATGAGTTCATCGCCTCGGCGCGCGCTAAATGGGGACTGACCCCGTCCCTCGTCATGTTGCTGCCTCACGGGTATGAAGGCCAGGGACCTGACCACTCCAGCGGCCGCCCGGAACGCTTCCTGCAGCTCGCGGCTGAAACCGACATGCGCATCGCCAACTGCACAACGGCAGGGCAATACTTCCACCTGCTGCGCATGCAGGCCTTGTTGCTGAAGACTGACCCTTTGCCGCTCGTGGTGCTGACACCCAAGAGCCTGCTGCGCCATCCCCTCGTAGCATCGTCGCCGAGGGAGCTTGTGGAGGGAGGTTTCGAGCGCGTGATCGATGACGAACAGACTCGCCGGCATCCCGAACTGGTGCGACGTGTCGTGCTGTGCAGCGGTAAGATTTATGTGGACCTCGTGAGCGCCGCGCTGCGGAAGGACCGCGCGCCAGTGGCCCTCTGCCGCGTGGAGCAACTCTATCCCTTCCCTTACGAGGACTTGCAGGGCGTTCTGGATGATTACCGCAACCTGGAAGAGGTGGTGTGGGTGCAGGAGGAGCCTGAAAACATGGGCGCCTGGGAGTTCATGAAGCCACACCTCGAGAACCTGATTCACGGCCGCTGGCAACTCAGCCACGTCGCCCGGCCGCGAAACTCCAGCCCAGCAGAGGGCTCCTCAGCCTGGCACGCAGTCAACCAGGAGATGCTCATCAAGCAGGCGTACCAGATGGCAGACGTGCACGCCGAGGCGGGGGTTAGGGATTAGCGGCCCTGGGCAAGGGGGAAAAGGGGAAGCGGGAAAATGGGAAAAAGGCGAAGCGGATCCTTCGCTCCGCTTCGTCGAAAGTTACGCGTGACTCGTATGTTTGCGGCCGCGCCGCGCTGTAACCAATCCTGTCATTCCGAGGAGCGCAGCGACGAGGAATCTGCTTTTGTGGTTAAGAAGAAGCAGATTCCTCGCTCCGCTCGGAATGACAGGTGGGAGACTTCCCCCCTTTCCCCCTTTCCCCATTTGCCCCTTTTCAGGCCACAAGCAACTGGAGAGTCAATGGCAGTAAACATCGTAGTCCCCGAGCTGGGTGAGTCAGTCATCGAGGCGACGGTGGGTCGCTGGCTTAAGAAGGAAGGCGACCCCGTTAGCGTGGGCGAAGTCGTAGTCGAACTCGAGACCGACAAAGTAGATCTTGAAGTGGGCGCCGAGCGGGCGGGAGTGCTCTCGCGCATCGAGCGCAAAGAAGGCGAGGACGTCAAGATCGGCGAGGTGCTCGGACTGATTGAAGACGCCGGGGCCCGCGAATCGCGAGTAGGGACCAGCGAATCGGGGACTGGTCAACCCCGTGTGTCCGCCACGATCTCTGCGGGGTCTGGCAAGCAGGAATTGAAGCTTGGAGAATCGAAAATCAAAACGGCCACCGGCACCGGCGTTGAAACCCGAACCCCGAGCCCCGAAACCCGAACCCCGGCTTTTCCCGCAACTCCCTCCGCCCGCCGCTTGGCTCGCGAACACGACGTCGATTTGGCCAAGCTCGCGGAGGGCAACGGCGGCGCACGCCTCACCAAAGACGTCGTGGAAAGCCATCTGAAGCCTGCAACGCCCACCGCAGCGGGTGCTGTAGGCGACCTTCGCGAACCGCCCTCGATCGATGCTGGTCGGTCGCAACCGGCAACCGTTGTCCGGCCGATTCCAGCGGGACAAGTTCCGGGCGCCGTTACAGAGCCGCGTGGCGAAGAGCGGGTGCGGATGTCGCGTCGACGCCAGACGATCGCCCGCCGCCTGGTGGAAGCACAACACACCGCGGCGATGCTGACCACTTTCAACGAAGTTGACATGACGGCGGTGATGGAACTGCGCAAACGTCACCGGGAGTCGTTCAAGGAGAGGTACGGCATCGGCCTGGGTATCGTTTCCTTCTTTGTTAAGGCCAGCATCGCCGTGCTGCGCTCGTTCCCCCGCCTCAACGCGGAGATCCAGGGTGATGAGATGGTCCTGAAGCGCTACTACGACATCGGCATTGCCGTGGGGGCCTCAGAAGGTCTCGTAGTGCCGGTGCTGCGCGATGCGGACCGCATGTCTTTCGCCCAGATCGAATCAGCCATCAAGGCGTTCGCCGAGAAAGCTGAGGACGGCACGCTGACTTTGGACGACCTGCGCGGTGGCACCTTCACCATCAGCAATGGTGGGGTGTTCGGATCGCTGCTGAGCACGCCCATCCTTAACCCGCCTCAAGTAGGCATCCTGGGCCTGCACAGGATTATGGAGCGCCCAGTGACCGTTCTCGGTGCGATAGCGAGCCGACCCATGATGTATCTAGCGCTGAGTTACGATCACCGCATCGTAGATGGCCTCGAGGCTGTGCAGTTCTTGGTGAAGGTCAAGCAGTTGGTCGAAGACCCGGGAGGCCTGTTGTTGGAAGGATAAGCAAGCGCAAAGACTGCCTTTACTCCAGAACCGGGATGGGGGAAAATGCTGCGGCACGGGGAGCCGTCTCCGAAATTGGTTGTTCTCAGCCAGGAAACAGCAGATGCCTCTCCCGCATGCGGGATCGGCATGACAGTTGGCCTTTCTGCGCAGCCTGGTAGTTCTGGATAGGAGGTCAAGGTGATTCCGGCGTCGTTCGAATACTTCCGACCTAAAGTGATGGGTGAAGCCTTCGCTTTACTCGAGCAACATGGTGAAGAGGCGAAGATCTTAAGCGGTGGACAGAGCCTGATTCCGATGATGAAGCTCCGGTTGGCAAGACCAGCTTATATCATCGATATCAACGAAATCCCAGGGTTGCGCTATGTCAAAGAAGAGGACGGATACTTGAAGATCGGCGGGCTCACTCACGAAGCCGACCTGGAAGCCTCCGACCTGATTCACTCGAAGTACCCCATCATTCTGGATACTGCATCCTTGATCGCGGACCCGCAGGTGCGCAACATGGCGACTGTCGGAGGCAACCTGGCGCACGGAGATCCCGCCAACGATCACCCCGCCACCATGCTGGCCCTCGACGCCCAGGTGGTGGCTACCGGATCCCACGGGCAGAGGGTCATACCAGTCAAGGATTTCTTTCTCTCTCTGTTCACCACGGCGCTCCAGCATGGTGAGATCCTCACGGAGATCCGCATTCCGATTCCACCGGCCCAAAGCGGGGGAGCCTATTTCAAGCTGGAGAGGAAGGTGGGCGATTTCGCCACAGTTGGCGTAGCGGCGCAGGTGACTCTCGACGGCAAGCAAGCTTGTGAGAGAGCAGGTATTGGCCTGACCAACGTGGGTCCCACACCAATCAAGGCGAAAAAAGCCGAAGAGTTTCTGAGGGGAAAAACGCTCGACGAATTCCACGTCAAGCAAGCAGCTCAGCTTGCAGTGGAAGATGCGAGGCCGAGCCCGGACTTGCGGGGCCCGGCTGAATACAAAGCAGCGATGGTGAAGGAGTTGACGCGCCGTGCGCTGGCCCGCGCTCGAGAGCGCGCGAGCACCTAATTGTGAGCCGGGTAGCGCAGAGTTTTGTCTTTCAAACTCTGCGGTTCTTTCCTAAAAAAGGCCGCGGAGTTTCCAAGGAAGAGGGAAACTCTGCGCTACCCCCTTTCAATCGTCAATCCTCAACCGACAATCGGCAACCTAAGGGGGTGGTCATGGTCAACAAGCACCCGATTCGCGTCAGGGTCAACGGAGTTGACCGACAAGCGGAGGTAGAGCCCAGACTCCTGCTGGTTCACTTCATTCGCGAAGTCCTGGGTTTGACCGGCACCCATATCGGCTGTGACACGACGAATTGCGGCGCCTGCACCGTCCTCCTTGATGGCAGGGCAGTGAAGTCGTGCACGGTTCTTACCGTGCAGGCGAACGGCCGCGAGATTCTCACCATCGAGGGCGTGGCACAGGACGGCAAACTCCATCCACTTCAGGAAGGCTTCAAGGAGGAGCACGGTTTGCAGTGCGGTTTCTGCACTCCGGGGATGATCATGGCATCTTACGCCCTCCTCAAGCGAAACCCGCACCCCAGCGAGCAGGAAATCCGGTGGGGTATTTCCGGCAATCTCTGCCGCTGCACCGGCTACCAGAACATCGTCAAGGCAGTGCAGTATGCGGCCGACAAGATGGCGTAACGGGAGGACAAGATGCTGCAGAAGACATCTCCAGAGATCGGCGGCATGGGCCATGCTGTGAAACGCAAGGAAGATCTGCGATTCATCCAGGGTAAGGGCAATTACGTAGATGACGTCCATCTTCCAGGTATGGTCTACGGCCACATGGTACGCAGCCCTTATGGCCACGCTCGAATCAAGAGCATCCGCACTGAAGAGGCCACGAAGCTCCCAGGCGTGCTGGCAGTGATCACCGGTCAGGATCTGGAAAAAGCCGGCCTCGCCTGGATGCCCACGCTGTTCCACGACAAGCAGATGGTGCTAGCGACCGGCAAGGTCCTGTTTCAATCTCAAGAAGTTGCGTTCGTCGTGGCTGAAGATCGGTACACGGCGGCGGACGCGGCCGAGTTGATCGAGGTGGAATACGAAGACCTGCCCGTCCTGGTGGACCCCCACCGCGCCCTTGACGCAGATGCCCCCATCCTACGTGAAGACCGCGAAGAAAAGACGAACCACATTTTTCATTGGGAGGTTGGCGACAGACAAGCGACTGAGAAGGCTTTTCAAAATGCTCCTGTCAAAACCAAGCTGGACGCCGTCTTCCCGCGTTGTCACCCCGCACCCCTCGAAACGTGCGGCTGCGTGGCGGACTATAATCCGGCCACTGGACGACTGACAGTCTGGGAGACGTCGCAGGCTCCCCACGCCCACAGAACGCTTTTCGCCATCGTCGCCAGCCTTCCCGAAAACAATATTCGTATCATCTCGCCCGATATTGGAGGAGGCTTCGGCAACAAAGTCCCGATTTACCCGGGCTACGTGTGCGCGGTGGTGGCTTCGCTGACGCTCAAGCGCCCGGTGAAGTGGATCGAGACCC
>DATJKY010000150.1:0-2871 GCA_035490955.1 Terriglobia bacterium
CGACCATGTGATGGTCACGGGCCCGGGTCCGCGTTATTGGCCGTTGATGGAGATGGAGTTCGAGCAGGCTCGCCTCGCCATCAGCGAGCACATCCTGCTGGCGCTCTGGGTTGCCCGCAATGCCGCCAGCAAGGTCAGGCCCGGGGGCACGCTGCTGTTTATGGGCGGTACCGGCGCCCGCCGCCCGGCTCGCGGGCTCGCGCTCGTATCGGCTGTCACGGCTGCAATGCCCGCGTTTGTCGCCGGCCTCGCCCTCGACCTCGCGCCGGTCCGGGTCAATCTCATCGCCGCGGGTTTCGTCGACACGCCGTTGTCGGCAGCGCTCCTCTGCGATGATCTCGACGCCCGCCGCGATCAGCTCCGCGCCACTCTTCCCATCCGGCGGGTCGTCGGTCCAGCCGACGTGGCTGCGCTCGCCATCCACATCATGATCAATGAGACCCTCACGGGTGCGACCTACGACATCGATGGCGGGCAGCAGCTCGTCGCCGGCTAAGGCCACCCAATGCCGTCACCAGTTGCCCGACAGATCATCGCCGCCGCGCTCTGGCTTCACAAACTCGATGCCGTATCGTGGGCCGGCCTCCAGCATTCGTTGTATATCGCTGTAATGAACTTCGACCTGTGGCGGCAACGTCATGGCTCGCGCCGGCACGCCGAATTCCTTGAACCATCCTTCAAATCCAGCGGGAGTGAGCAGGATGAGCATCCGCACCTGCTCCGAGTCAATCACAAACGAGTGCGCTACCTCCCGCGGCAGGCATACCATTGTCCCTGGTGTGGCCTTGATCGTTTGACCGCCAACTGAAAAGGTCATCTCGCCTTCCAGCACATAGAAGGCTTCCTCTTCCCGATTATGGATATGAGGAGGCGGATCATTGCCTCTTCTGGCGACTGCCTCGATTAACGCGAACTTTCCGTGCGTATCTTCGGCTGTAGCGAGGAAGGTCATCAGCTGACCGCTGTACCAGACTGACCGATCCAAGGACAGCCGTCCGCGAGTAAATGCGGCGAATTCCTCTACTTTTGTGTAGTTGCTGTTGGCGCGTCCAATCGAATCAGATGCGGTGAAGTGATCGATAGTTTGCTGTGTCATGAGTGTCTCCTTTGTCATCTCTTCTTTCCTCTTCACTAGATTTGATGTCAACGGCGGAGCGGCGTCCAAGCGGTAGTTCTAATCGCCCATTAGCAGCGCTTATCGGCCGGTAGCGTCTGAGCGGGGAACGCGTACCTGGATGAGGAGTTCCCCAAGAAGGCGGCGCGGATCTGGGCTCGGACCTACGAGCGATTGCGAATGATCTCATCACCGGCATCGGAGTACGTAGCAACCCCCAAGCCCAATAGGTGATCGTTACGATGCACCTAGCCCAAAAGGGCTCTTGTCCGGATTGGGAGGCAGGGTGAGGGTACGCACTGACGATCTTCCGGACTGAGCGGATCAGGTTTGCGCTCCTGCATCTCTCGTCCGCTTTTGCGCCCTCCTGGATGGCATTCCAGGGCAGTGGACATGATAGGCAATCCTTATGACGGATCAGAATTTCTGTTTGGACGCGTCGCACGCTTCGGGGACATACTACCAGCAGAGCAGAGGGAAGCTCAGTTCGCCTGGAGAGAGTCGCTCTTAGTGGAGGAGGAGTTTATGTTCAAGGAGCGTAGCTGGGAAAGGCCGGAATTCGGTGAGGTCGAAGGTGTGCAGGCAGGAGTGCAGAAGTGGCTCCTGCTCTATAGACCGGAGGGCATCGGCGGTTGGATCACGCATTTCCTGTTCTATTTTTGCGTGCTCTCAGCACTTGTGTTGAAAGTCGCGGGCGTGCTGGCGGCAGCGGGGGCACTGCATGATTCGTCGCGCTGGCTAGCGTTGATATGCTTCACGAGCGCGTCTCTGTTTGTATGGCCAACGTTCTATTTACGCGAAGTTTCACAAAGGCTTGCCGCTGGCGGGAAGCGTGGCAGAAAACCAGATTCGCAGTAATCCGGGTTGGCGAAGGGCTTCCAAGCGCAGGAGCAGCTAAAGCTGCCTAACGCCGTATTTCTCTCCGAGCGCATGATGCGCAGCCGGGTCCCCGGCCAGAGTAGCCGATTCGCGCCAGAATCCTTCGAAGCCGGCCGGGGTTACCATGATTAGGGCTCGGGCTACGGCTTCAGTCCGGTTGGCATAACTGTGGGGCACGTTGCGCGGTCCAAAGACATAATCACCTGGACCTGCACGGAAGGTTTGACCACCAACCTCAAACGTGTACTCCCCTTCCAGAACGAACCAGGTTTCATCCTCCCGCTCGTGAACGTGCAACCGGACGCCAGTCGCCGGATCGTTGGCGGTCTCGATCAGTGCATAAGCCCCGCCAGTTTGCTCCCCAAGAGCCAGAAACGATAGCCAACCACCACGCACTTTGATCCTGTCACCCTGGCCGTGCGATATGAATCGTGAATGTGACGCAAGCAGCCGGTCGGTCATTTTCGGCTGTGAGCCATTCTACCATCGGCCGCGTCCGACAGTTCCTTTCGCATGTTGGGGACTGGCAGAGCCTTGAACTGCTTCGAACGCACTTGACATGCCAGTTCCCGTCGCGGTTGCGGCTATGAAACCATTCGCCACAAGCCGGTGCGGCGGCCGCCTGCGTTGCGGTCATCGACCAGATCCTGGCACAGGACAAAAGGACAGCGAACCGTTTACGATCCTGAAGGCATCCTGGGATAGTAAGGAGATGACAGACCGACCTCCCAGCGGCACATCGGACTACCTTGCTGCAGAAAGAACCTTCCTCGCTTGGATCCGAACAGGTTTGGCGCTGATGGGCTTTGGGTTTGTGGTGGCTCGCTTCGGTTTGTTCCTGCAAGCGCTGCAAAGCGGCCAACCGGGTTTTCAGGCGC
>DATJKY010000151.1:0-6637 GCA_035490955.1 Terriglobia bacterium
CACAATCATGCCTACCGAACCCATGCTGAGTTTGACGAAGCATCCAGACGGGGGTTAGCGTGACACCTACGTTTTTCCGAGGTTTGCGTGTATTCTCGGTTTCACGCTCTTTTTGGGGAGCGAGTACGCCAAAATCGGCCAGCTCGTATTATCCCTCACTGACGGCGTACTGTTTACTCATAGACGACGCGGCCAATTCCAAGTGAGAGCCCCCGTCCTCCGAGGACGCTTAGTTTAATACAAGGGCTGTTCCCAACAGCTATCGAAGGGCGCGATTTGAAGACCTCGGTTTCCGGATGCCGACTCACCAGGCGACAGCGGCTTGCAGTAAGGTGCTCGATCCGAGGCTCTTGTCACGCCCCCTTTCGACACAACGAGGTCGAATCTCATTGCGGACAGTCTCGTTTTGTCGCAATGCTCGGCAAGCATCTGAAGACTGTTGGGGTCTCTTTGCCTTCCGGCGATGACTACGGCGAGTACGTTTTCTCGTCGCTATGTGTTCGGCACTGTTAACCTCCTTTCGACTCTGTTAAGCTAGACGCATTCGAGCGCCGCAGGGCGACCGCCATGTTAGGCCAAACCGTTTCTCATTACCGAATCCTCGAGAAGCTCGGTGGCGGCGGGATGGGTGTTGTCTATAAGGCTGAGGACACCAAGCTGCGTCGCTTCGTGGCGCTGAAGTTTCTTTCAGAGAACCTTACCAAAGATCGCCAGGCGCTGGAGCGTTTCCAACGGGAGGCGCAAGCGGCCTCGGCCCTCGACCACCCGAATATCTGCACGATTTACGAGATTGGCGAACACGAGGGCCAGCCGTTCATCGCCATGCAGTTTCTCGAAGGTCAGACCCTTAAACACGTCATTGCGGATAAGCCTTAAAGGTTGGTCCACTTCTGGATCTGGCAATTGAGGTTGCTGATGCGCTGGACGCCGCCCACTCTAAGGGGATCATACATCGGGACATCAAGCCGGCAAATATCTTCATAACCCAGCGCAGCCAGGCGAAGATTCTGGATTTCGGGCTGGCGAAGTTAGCCCCGGAGCAACGCCGGGTAGAAGAGGGCGCGGGAGTTTCCGCTTTGCCGGCAGCCGGAACTACCGAAGAGCTTATGACCAGCCCCGGCGTGGTGATGGGCACGGTTGCATATATGTCGCCGGAACAAGCGCGAGGGGAGAAGCTCGATGCGAGAACCGATCTCTTCAGCTTCGGGGCCGTACTGTACGAAATGGCTACGGGCATGCAGGCCTTCACCGGCGATACCTCGGCCATGATTTTCGATGCGATTCTCAACCGCGCGCCTGCATCGGCGGTGCGTCTGAACCCTGAATTACCTCCTGATTTGGAAGGAATCATCAACAAGGCCCTCGAGAAAGATCGTGATGTGCGCTGCCAGACCGCCTCCGAGCTGCGAGTTGACCTGAAGCGTTTGAGGCGCGACACGGAGTCGGGGCGCGCGGCCGCGTATGGCCACAGCGGAAGGCCAACAGCGCCGGCTGGGCGCCGACGGCGCGTGATGGTGCTGAGTGTGACCAGCGGAGCGGTGATCGTCGCCTTACTCGCTATGTTGTTGTTGAGACCCTCCCTCCCCATGCCTAAGGTCACGGCCTATACTCAGATCACCCACGATGGCCAGGAAAAGATGTCCGCAATGGTCTTGCCCCTTCTCCTGACCGATGGCCCTCGCGTCTATGTCCAGGAGACCGCCGGGAGCCGTTTCATCGTCGCCCAAGTTGCTACTGTGGGTGGAGACACGGTGCCGGTGGCAACCTCATTTCCGAATGTCGCACTTGATAACATCTCGCCGGATCAATCCGAGCTGCTAATCGGGAGTTTCACGGGTAACGAAAGCGAACTGCCGCTTTGGAGCCTGCCGGTCCTGGGCGGAGCCCCTCGCCGTCTCGGCAACCTCTTCGGTCATGATGCGGCCTGGTCCCCTAAGGGGGAGCTGGTGGTGGCAAACGGTAGCGACTTGCTGCTCGCCAGCAGCGATGGCAGCGGCTCGCACAAGCTCTTAAGCGTCAAGGGAATTCCATCATGGCCCCGCTGGTCGCCTGACGGGCGCAGAATAAGGATATCAGTGTCCGACTTAACCAACGCTCGGTCTCTCTGGGAGTTCGCGGGGGATGGCAGCAGCCTGCGCGCCGTGCTTCCTGGATGGAACAACCCGCCCAACGAGTGTTGCGGCTGTTGGACCCCGGACGGAAAGTACTTTGTGTTCCAAGCGACGCGCAGCGGCGGAACCCACATTTGGGCCATCCGAGAGAAAGGCACCCTTCTGCGGAGGGCAAGCGGCGAACCCGTGCAGTTGACGTCGGGGCCGACGAATTTTTATAGCCCAGTGCCCAGTCTGGACGGAAAAAGACTTTTCGTCATGGGCGAGCAGCGACGCGGCGAATTGGTGCGCTTTGACGTGAAGTCGGGCCAGTTCGTACCCTATCTTTCGGGAATCTCAGCCGTAGGGGTCGGCTTCTCGAAGGACGGACAATGGGTGGCCTACGTTGCCTACCCCGAGGGCACACTATGGCGCAGCAAAGTGGATGGCAGCGAGAAGCTCCAACTGGTTTCAGGGCCGATGGAAGTGTATCTGCCGGCTTGGTCCCCGGACGGCAGGCGCATTGCTTTTACGGGCCAGGAAGCGGGGAAACCTTCCAGGCTTCACCTCGTTTCGCGCGAGGGCGGCAGCCCGGAGGAACTTCGGACCGGGGACCATGATGCCTTCACCACAAACTGGTCTCCGGACGGGAACTCGATTACCTTTTCCGATGAGTACTACGGTGAGCACGGTGAGTCTTTGACTTCCATTAGGTCTCTTGATCTCAAGACAGGTCGGATCGTGACGCTTCCCGGTTCGAAGCATTTGCTCGCTCCGCAACGATCCGACGACGGACGTTATCTCACCGCAGCGACGGAGGACCGGAAGAAGCTCATGATCTTCGAGTTTGAGACACAGAAATGGTCGGAGCTCGCGCGGAAGGACGTAGGCTGGCAGAACTGGTCCGCGGACGGGAAGTACGTGTACTTTGATACAGGCTTTGGAAGCGATGCGGCTATCTTCCGCGTGCGAGTCGCCGATCGGGAGCTCGAGAGGATCGTCAGCCTCAAGGACTTCCGCCGCGCAGTGGGAACAAACGGTGGCCCGTGGAGTGGCCTGGCACCTGACGGTTCACCTCTTTTATTGCGCAATGTCGGCACTCAAGAAGTGTATGCCCTTACCGTCGAATTTCCATAACCGACAACGCCATTCTCACTATCGAATTCTCCATAAGCTTGTTCTCCAATCTGTTCAGCGCTTAGGGTCACATGTCGCCTGCCAGCGGTATCTGGCTTTTCCGGGATGGAGATAACCTTTAATCCAGATTGATTGCAGTCGCAGCCGCGTGCACCAGAAGTATGGCACGAAAACGAGCCATGAGACTGGGAGCGAAAGACCGCCCATTCATGAAGGTGAATCGAGCGGCGGCCGAGTCGGCTTGAAACCGCTTGGCCGCCATGCTCGGCAAACTGTAGATGTGGTCCGCCCCGTCAACTCTACCGACCGTGCGCGACGGGTTATGGCGTATTCGGGAGGTGTTTGTTGATTTCGAGCCTTCAGGGTTCTGCCTGGGAAACTCGCCCTGCGGAAAGCAAAGGGCGTATCCTGGGCATAACTCTTGGGAAATCGCCATGTGTTAAATAACGATCAGGCGGACAGCGCGACTGGTCCACTCTCCGGTACGCCGTCATTCTGTCCGGAGCCAACGGTTGGGTAAACGGTAGGCGACTACGGAGGAGTCAGCCGCGGAAGGTGTGAGCCAACTTCCGAATAGCCGACCATCCGTCCACAATCGCGGAAAACCGCCGGAAATAGGGCGGCTGCCGGAAATTGGCCCCCAGATAAAGCTAGATGCTCAAGCCGCCGATTAACCGAGTGAAGTATTTTCGGGCTTCGCTCGCGGGGCTTGGTCTGTTCTGATACTTCCGAGGAGATCTCCATGGGTCCAGCGATTCTGGCGCTCGTGATTCTGGCTCTGATTGGCATTGGGGGCATCCTCTACCTGGTCGCGCAGTACAACAGTCTGGTGCAGGTGAAGAACGATATCGATAAGGCGTGGGCCAACATCGACGTCCTTCTCAAACAGCGTCACGATGAACTGCCCAAGCTCATCGAAACCTGCAAGGGCTACATGCAGTATGAGCAGAAGACGTTTCAGCTGGTTGTCGAAGCGCGCAACGCGTATCAGAGCGCAACGACCGTCCGCGACAAAACCCAAGCCGACAACATGGTCACAGGCGCGCTCAAAACCTTGTTCGCGGTTGCCGAAAACTATCCGGACTTGAAGGCCAACAGCAATTTCCTCCAGTTGCAGAGCCGCATCACGGACCTCGAGGAGAAGATCGCCGACCGGCGCGAGTTCTACAACGATAGCGTGAACTCCTACAACATCCGCATCCAGCAACTGCCGGATGTGTTCATCGCCCGGCTGATTAACTTCCAGCCGCATGAACTGTTCACCGTGACGGAAGAAGACCGCCGCGACGTGGAAGTAAAACTTACGTAGCCTGAGAAGATCACATGGCGACGAGCATCGGTAATCTGGATATCGGGCTGCTTATAGGTTTTTTCGGTGGGGTGGGGTCGTTTTTTAGGGGCTTCCGCGCCTACCGCGAGTATCTCCTCCTGCAGGGCACGCCCGGGATTCCTATTCGCAGCATTGCAATGGGTTTGGTGCGCATTCACGGCAAGGCCGCGAGCGAGCGCCTCGTCACCAGTCCCATCAGTCATACTCCCTGCTGTTTCTATCAAGTGAAAATCGAGAAGTGGAAGGGAGAGGAGGAGAACGGGAGATGGCTGCATTATGGGGCGGATGCCGACGGTGTCAGGTTCTACCTGGAAGACAGCTCGGGGCGTGTGTTGGTGGACCCGCGGGGCGCAGAGAATGACCTCGAGAACACCGCGGTGCGTGAAGCTCCGAGCGCGAGGTCTCTGAACCTCGCCGCCACCGGCGCTTCCGATGCGGAATTGCTCGGCTATGTGGCACGGGTCGGACCCAGCGCCGAGACGCCGGGATCTCAGCACAATCTCGAAATCGAGCGGGCGCTCCTTGCGGTATCCAAAGCCACCAAACATCCAACTACACCTGATGAACTGTTCCAGGGAATGGTCGGCCCCCAAGTAGCGAAGATCCGGCAACAGTTCGAGGACGAAGGGCCGCAATCGGATCCATTGCGAGAAGAATTGCGACTCGCCCAGATCGACCTCTATAAGCATCCCTTCTGGAGTCCGGAGTATGCGCAGGGGTTCAAACGCGTCACTAAATTGCAGGCGCAAGTGGAGAGGGCTGGGCCCAGGACCGAGATTCTCCTACCTCTTCCGAATGATCCGCATCCGCCAAATCCCCCGAGTGTG
This sequence comes from Terriglobia bacterium, assembly GCA_035490955.1. Lineage (GTDB taxonomy): Bacteria > Acidobacteriota > Terriglobia > UBA7540 > UBA7540 > DATJKY01. The sequence continues at coordinate 5,385 of DATJKY010000151.1, forward strand.
GACAACATCGTAGCCTCGATTGATGGCCCCCTAACGGCCGCGGGCCGGTACCGCTTCACGGAGCGCTGCATCCTGCTTGATCACGAATACGATATCACCGGGACGTGCGGCGAGAATCCCGAAGCCAAGGACGGGAGCGATCGCAACCTGATCCGGAAGGGGGCAAACGAACCCACTTTCCTCATTTCGGGACTGGCCCGGCCGGACGTCAACGCCATGCTACAGATACGCGCGTATTTCATGATCTTCGGAGGCGGGATGCTGGCAGTCTTCTGCCTGGGGATCCTGCTCCTCCGGTTCGGTCAGTTCTGAGCGCACAGGTGTTCTCCAGCCCGCGCAGAGTTGATCTTCCGGCTGCCGGTCCGTTCGAGGGTGCTTCCGGTTCCGATTCTTCGACCAGGACTTGCAAGCCGAACATCGGCAACTTCTACAGAAGTTGGTCCTGGATGACGGCGTATCCGTCCACTACTTCTCTAGATTCGGGGCTTTGGCGGAGACTCGATCCTCCGCCAAAGGGAGGATCACTTGCCTTTCAGTCCGTCGCGCCAGGCGATGACTTCGAGTTCGCCCCGGATTGCATCCTCGACGCGGATGACGGGGTGCGCCTCAAATACAAACGCAGGGAGCATCGAGCAAAACTTGTGCACTGTCAGCGGATCGTCGCACTCCACCAACATATGGCCGCCCCACTCACCCACCCGAATCACGAAAAACTCGATCTTGAAATTGGCTGGCGCCTTCCACTGGCCAAACACTTCGAGGATTCGTTTCTGGGCATTCTCATACTCTATAGGCGAACCTTGCGGGCGTTCGAACCAGCTGATTACGTATTTCATCTTCTCTCCTCTGCTCAAATGGTCTGACCGATGACAACCCTCAAGTCTACTTGATCGGGCATAGGTATTGGGCAACAAGCGCTTCGCTGGGAGAATTGGCTGAGTGCCGCCGATAGGGAGCACGATGTGATGGACAATCCAGTCTAGGCAATGGAGATGTGGATCTGGAATGTATTACGCGCTACTCGGAAGTTGTCCCCAACGGGCTCTCGGCCAACGAATCTCCGCGTCCCCGATGACTCGCGATTTACGGCCTAGTGGCGAGTTGACGTTCCGCTATGCCGACCGAACCGAAACGGTCGGCCCCGGAGAGACGGTATTCGTGCCGGCTGGCACCGCCCACACGTACACGGATAAATGGATCTTCAGACCTCTCTAAATTTGGAATATCGCGGGAATACCATACCCATTAGCCCT
>DATJKY010000152.1:0-4260 GCA_035490955.1 Terriglobia bacterium
GCTAACGTCGCGTTCTTCGAACTCGATTCCTTGTTGCGAAAGAAACTCCTTCGTCCTTTTGCAGAACATTCAACCCGGCTGGCTGTAAACCACCACCTTCTTAGCCATGGTATGCCTCCGTTTAGTAGACAAGGTAAATATCGGCGCGAGCGCGGTGCTCGAGCATCTCGGTGAGCGAGAGCGGCTCGGCGATCACCTCGAGCTGGCCGACGTCATGGATGCCATTCGACAAGCTTGTCAGTTGTGCCATGGTGCCGTTGAAGGTGACTTCCACCCCTTGCTCGTGGAGCCAGTGGAGAAATTCCTGGTAAGTTTTCGGGAAGTCCTTCTCGCTTGGCACCTTGTACTCCGAAGCCAAAATCTTCTTGAGCTTTTCCGGCAGTTCGTAACCCAAGCTGGTCGGCTTGCCCTGCCAGACCTTGAGGTCAACCACAGCCGCGGCATCGAAGAAGATTTCGACCTTCGCCCGTTCCTTCAAGGCCGCGAACGCCACATCGAAAGCGACGCAAGGCTGGTTGTCATCCTGCTTGAAGCCGGTTTTCAGATGCACCAGAACGCGCTTGCCCGCCAGCGGGCCAGGGGGTGGAGCGGCCAAAGTTGCGCTCTGAGCCAGCAAGGCAATCCCCCAGGCAAGCGCAACTGCCAATTTGATCTTCATAGTTCCTCCTCTTGCTGAGCTCTCCCTTCCGGGTTGGATAGACCGGAGGGGGTAGCGCAGACCTGCGTTTCGTGCAGGTCTGCGGCTTTTCTTTAGAAAGTCACGGACAAGCCGCAGAGTTTCCAAAGGCGGGAAACTCTTCCCTACCTGTCTATCTATGGTCGAGACCCAGGAACCAGTTTCGGACCCAGTCGACTGCTAAGCGTAGGCGCGAATACTCCGTTCCGAGCCTCGATTGATCGTTCAAGCCCCAGTCGTAGTTCTTGAACCGGATCTGAAACTTCCTCTCGCCCAGAGCTGCCTTCACATCCGGAGGTGCGTATTGGCGCAAGAATCCTTCCAGGCCGCCAGGATACGAGTCAAAGTCCTTTCCGTACCACTTGAAAATGGGGCTGACCTCTGCCTGGGCGTGCTCCGAGTCGAATGTGTTCAAAGAGCGGTCGGCCAGCCACTGACGGACGTTATCGTCAAGCTCTTGATCCAAGCGTCTGCCAACATAAGCTTCTCGCCTGAGCGGAGGGCAACTGCGGGCGGCGCAAACCAGGGCGGCGTGGATGCGCGGATCGCCCATGGCTCGCAGTTGGGACTCAATTTGATCAAGCGAGACCCTCTTTCCGCCCAGCTGGTGACGGGCCTCGGCGAAGGGAGCGGACGTACTCCAGATGCTCTCGATCGGATAGTTGTCAAGAACCCACTGGATCGTGAAGGCATTATAGGCGTTGATCAGCAACGCCTTCTCTTGATCCGCCGAAGGCGGCTGGTTCCCCACCTCTGCTAGAGTGGAAGTGTAATCTTTAAGCCTTCCCGAACCCTCCCTCTTCAAACGCGCATAATCAACCCGGTGCTGCGCGTTCACAAACTCTTTGAGTAGCGCATCCCACGGGGCAGCGTCAACGTCTGGAAGAGGTTGCTGCGAGTATGACAGCGGAGCGAAGGTGAGCAACGCAACGAGGTACAGAAAGGTTCTCATAGGTTCAAGGGGCTCCCTTGCGGTCACATCTTCAAAGAAACCTCATGAAGTTAGTGCAACTCAAGGCCTCGCCATTACCCTCAGAGTGCCCGGTCCGCTGACAGCCCTCCGAGCAAGTTCTGCCGGGACCCCCCCGGCACGCCGCGGATTAGGGATCCAAGCCGACTCGCTGGTCGCAGCGTAAGGGATTGCGATCCCGCAGGAGCGGGACTCACCAGCTGCGATGGCGCTCACCGCTGGGTGGACAGGAGTGGCAAAAACGATCTGTTAAATCCCGGCATGTCAATGAGATACAGTGCACGCCAGGGTTGGCCAGCTATTTTCTCCCGGTCGGGATAAATTTGGGCTTCTCAGGCGTCATACCTAATAGAGGGGAAAAATGCCAAGGCGAGGAACGGTCGTCAGCATCGCTGGTATCAGGAAGCGAGAGCCTGGTTCGGTGCGCGACGCTGTCCCAGCCCATGTCGACCAGCTCTACCGCTTCGCTCTCCGCTTGACGCGCAACGCGGATCGCGCTCGGGACATCGTCCACGAGAGCGTACTGCGGACGCTCAGGCACGAATCAACGGTGCGTGATCCGCGGGCTTGGCTCTTGCAAATCGTCTACCGCACCTTTATCAGTCACTGTCGAAAAGACGAGCGACGTGGGACCTCGGATGAGATTTCTTGGCGCGACGAAGCAGAGCGGGAGACCTTGCTGGACCCATTGCCCTCGCTCATCACCGCCGAGGATGTCCGCAAGGCCGTGGACAATTTGCCTGACGCATTCCGCGCGGTGGTTTGGCTTTCAGACGCGGAGCGTGTTCGCCTCAAGGAGATCGCTGAGATTCTCGACTGTCCGCTGGGCACCGTGGCGTCCCGCTTGGCGCGGGGCCGGCAGGCGCTCCGGCGGATGCTTTCGGCGTACGGTCCGCAGGGGGTGAAGTCGCCATGACTTGCCATGAATGCCGCCAGCAATTGGTTTTGGCCGAAGACGGCGGGCCAGTTTCTGTTCCAGCGCGCGAACACCTGGAACAATGTGCGGCTTGCCGGGAATTTGTCCGGGACGGCGAGCAACTGCGAGCACAGATGCGGCTACTGGCGGAGAGCGAGCACGCGCCCGAGGAGCTTCATGAGCAGGTCGAAGCCATGCTCGACGGGCACGCGACGATTCAGCATTGGCGCCACCGCTTGTGGGCCGGAGTTGCGGCAGCCATCATTCTGCTGGCCATGACCGGCTACGGTCTGAAATGGTATCACGCCGAGCGGTCGCTCACCCCGAACCGCCTGGCGCGTGAATTCATTGTCGACCATCTGAACTATCTTCCCGGAAGAGAGGAGATCGTCTCGGATTCCGCCCGTGATGTGCAGCAATGGTTTCAGGGGAGGGTGGACTTTCCGGTTCGTGTCCCCCAGCTTCCCGCCGCCGCTCTCAAGGACGCACGGGTCTGCAACATCGCGGGGCGGAAGGCGGCGTTGCTGCATTACCGGCGCAAGCCCGATGACACCCTGGTCTCCCTCTTCGTAACCGCCGAACCGGAAAGCTTCGAGCGCTCCAGAAAGTCGATGGAGGCTTCCGTCTCCTACCAGGGACTGAATTCCACACTCTGGTGCCACCGGGGGCTGGTTTACAGCGTGGTGGCATCCCTTGACGATGCTTCCCTAAAGCAAATAGCAGAATCCGTTCGCCAGCAAGAGCTCTGAGTCCGTCATGGTACGACGTGCCCTGCAAAATCCCTATCTGGTTATCGTCGGAATGCTCGCGGTCGTTCTTCTGGGCATCACGGTACTCTTTCGGATCCCTGCGGACATTCTGCCGATCTTCAAAACTCCCGCCGTCCAAATTCTCACGCTCTATCCCGGAATGCCCACCACCACCATGGAACGTGACATCACCAACCGCTTGGAGCGTTGGACGTCGCAGGCGAATGGCGTCGCCTTGCAGGAGTCTAAGAGTTTGCTGGGCGTCAGCGTGGTGCGTGACTATTTTCGGCCGGACATCGATCCGAGCACCGCGCTGTCCCAGGTGTCGTCTCTCGCCAGCTCGGACCTCTACTACTTGCCACCAGGCACCATCCCCCCTATGGTCATGCCCTACGATCCCACGGCCTCCATCCCGCTGGCGCTGGTGACTGTCTCCAGCCCCACGATCAACGAAACTCAACTTTACGACGTGGCCTACTTCAATATTCGCAACATGTTGAGCGGCATCACGGGGGTCATTGCGCCGGCGGTCTTTGGCGGGCGCATTCGCCGTATTTATGTTTACGTGGACCCTTATAAGCTCGCGGCGCGTAACCTCTCCGCCCTGGATGTCGTCAACGGCCTCCGCCAGTGGAACACACTGATCCCAACCGGCGACGCCAAGCTGGGGGCCACGGATTACTTCATCGTGACCAACGGTATGGTGCCGCAAGTTCAAGAGATCAATGATTTCCCTCTCAAAATCGTCAACGGAGCGCCGGTTTTCGTTAAAGACATCGGCTACGCGAAGGATACCTATCAGATCCAGACCAACGTCGTGCATGTGAACGGTCGGCGTCAGGTTTACATCCCTATTTACCGGCAGCCCGGCGCCAACACGATTGAGGTGGTCGAAGGCCTCAAGCGCGCCTTGCCCACGATACTGTCGCGAATTTCTTCCGGCATCGAT
>DATJKY010000153.1:0-2860 GCA_035490955.1 Terriglobia bacterium
ATACGCACGATAGAATGAAACATAGGCGTAGCAGTCTGATTGATTGCTTTCGCATGGTTTTCTCCTTACCTCGTCCCATCCATGGCATCGTCGGAAAGGTCTTTCATTTCCAAAGGCCGGATGTTCTGGTCCGGAACCCTCGAGTTCGCCCCAGCTTCACCCTGGTCGGGCAACGCCACCCAAGCCCCATCCGGCGATTGCCGAACAAGGTTCACAAGAAGCCTTTCTTCCTGAGAGAGCGGCGCCGGTGACGGAAAAACGTCCAGGCGTCGCTGCTGGCGTCCCTCCGCGGTCTTCACGGAACGTGAAACCGCCGCAGACTTAGAAACCAAGTCTGCGCTACCCCTTTGCAGCTCGGCGGACTGCTCGATGCCCGAGTGTTTGTGGCGGCGCGTAAGGGACTGCGCGAGCGGAACTGTAGCCGTGTTCCGGGAAGCTTCGACCCTCGGAGCGGGTCCGTGCGACCCAGCGGGGGAGATCGGCAGTTCGAGCCGCCCACGGTGAGCGATGGAGACCAATGCCAGGATGGCTCCCGCCCCGATCAGGCCCGCGCCCATGCGCCAAGCCCACCCCGGCGGCGCAGTTGCCTGCTCGGTTCGGAGCCGGGCCAGGATGCGATTCTCCAGTCCGGGTCTCGGCTCGACACTGCGATACTGCGCCAGGCTAGCGTCGAGCAAATCATCCACAAAACGGCTGTGCTCATTTTGGCTCATATTCGTTTCTCCGGCTCGTGTTCCTTATGTCCTTTACCGTCTACTTTGCCCCTCCTGCACTGCTAGGAGCTTCTCCTTCAGCATCCGCCGTGCGCGCCACAACCGCTCGCGGACCGAGCCTTCTGGGATGCCCAGCACCGTGGCAATTTCGGGTGACGACAACTCGCCAGTCACTGAAAGGGTGAGCGCGTCACGCAAGTTGCGCGGCAACCCTTCAATCAGGCGACCGAGCAGCAGCTTCATCTGCTCGCTCGCCGCAATCTCATCCACGCCCGCCCCGCGGGCCCGCAGCCCGAAGACCGCATCGGCAACTTCTTGCAGTGAGACCTCGGGCACTGCTCTTCGCCGGTCCAGCGCCACACGCCAGACAACGCGCGCCAGCCAGGCACGCAGGTTTCGGACCGTCGTCAACCGGTTCTGCTTGCCATAGCGCAAGAGGCGCACAAAGGCATCCTGCGTGGCGTCTTCGGCATCTTGATGGTTTCGTAGCACCGAGAAGGCAATGCCGTACACAGCTCGCGAGTGCTCGCGAACCGCTTCCTCCACCGCCGCGTCCAGGGTACAAGCAATCGGGGGTGCTCCGCTCAAGATGGCCTGTTCTGGCACAAACATCCTGGTCCTCGACAAATAAGACGGCGCTCCCGCCAAAGCGTTCGGGATTATTTCATCGCAAGAAAAGAGAGTAGCGAATAGGCAGTAGGGAGTCGAGGCGCACAAAGCTCACGGGTCAGGAAAACAGCCCACGGTCAGGAAAGCACTGACCGTGGCTACCCCGTATCATGGCCTTCGTTCCCGCTCCGCTGCAACATGCTCCATTAAACCAGAATTCCCATTGACATTTCTGAGAGTCGCAGATGGCAGGTGAAAGTGGAGCGCGGCGTCGCCCTTGCCACACGAATTGTCGGCTTCCATCCCGTGAAATGGCGCCTGGGGTACAGTACGGACTCAATCGATGGGCTTCGCTTGCTGCCCCATACCGTTCTGGTGCAAAGTAAGGCCAATCGCCCGGCCGGAAATGTCCGTTTCAAAGGTGACTTGGGCATCGACCACTTCATAGAAGAACTCTGGTTCGCCCTCCGGTAAAATCTCGGCCTTCGGCTGGCCGGTAGCTTGCGCGAAAAGCCTATCGCCTTGGCGGGTGATGGTCATAATGAATTTCGGACCCGGTTGGTAGTTCCCGACGTCCGTCGAACCCAACCCGAATTTTTTGTGGAGGGCGAGTTGGGACTCCCACTCCAGGTTGGCGAAGCCGTAGTCCTTGAAGGTTATGAAGAACTAGCTGGGACGAGAGACTCGTCTCAACCGTTTCATAGCGGCCTCAACCGCCACCTCAATCAAAAATCGAAACGGTAGCCCAGGATCATTTTTACGATGAGGTGATCGGTGCTGGAGGTTAAGCCGAACCCGACGCCGAAATTAAACTCCCACTTGGGGGAGAGATTGAGGTCAATCGTCGGGAATATCTGGTGTTGTTGGTCCTTAAGAGGGTCGAAGCCCGCTAGGCTACCTAGCGAGCTGTAGTACTCAAATCCACCTGCAACCTTGGGGGTAACATCGAAGCTTAGCTTGAAACTCGGCTCGAACTCGACGCCTTTGTTGACACTTTGACCGTGAAAGGAACGGTCGAAAGCGGGGTTAACCGACCAGTACCATCGCCCTCGCTTCTGGTCGATGATAGGACGTATTTCAAGTGTCCAGGTGTCCGTGGAAAAGATGGAGCGTTGATAACCAAACTCGAGCGAAAGACTCACGCCTACCGGCCAGTGCCAGCTTTCCGGCGCCCGGACCCGCGGCCGAATGTGGCTGCCTACATATTGCCAACCGGCCCCATGGTTCACGCTCGTGAAAATGTAGAAACCGGTCTCGAAGACGTCAGTAAAGCCGTGCGTGATCTCAATGGTCTGGTGCAAAGCACCGTTCGTGGGCAGCACCCCGTCCACAATTCCAATGCTGCCCTCTGCGGTGTTGTTCGTATGGCTTTCAACTATCGTATGGTGGGGCTCCACCGTGTCGGAGCCGTATACCTGGATTTCGTAATTATTCTGGGCGAGGGCACTCGGACCAGACAGGACCATTATCGCCGGCACGAAGATAAGGCTGCAGTTCCGGATGTGTCTTGGCGCCACTAATGCGATTCGCTGAAGAAT
>DATJKY010000154.1:0-6017 GCA_035490955.1 Terriglobia bacterium
CCACGCTGGATGTCGTTCCTCGGCTACGCTCTGGCGCTGATCCTTCTGCTGAGCGTGGGAAGGATTGAATGGATTCTGATGGTCTTCCCGCTGTGGGTGCTCCTGATCAGTACGCACATCCTGGTTGAAAACCTTCGCGGGGAAAGTGTGAGGATGAGCGAGGGCAGGACGCAGATCGACGCTAATTAACCAGGGGAATCCATGACTCTTGTTCCGCGTTTGCAACGGACATTGTGGTTGCTTTTAGTTATCCTGCCGTTGGGCATCCCGGCGGTTGGGCAGGAAGAAACCAGTGGCCATGATGACGCTGGTGTTTAACACGGCCGAGAAAAGCATCCAGACGCTCAACGTGTCGTCCTATCTGAACAACGACCCCAGCGACGCCGCGACGTCTACCGCCCAGTTCTCCAAGCTGCCGGACGGAACCAACTACATGTCGTCGGCGACGGTGAACGGCGTGAAGAAGCAACTCACCATTCAGATCCAGAACACGAATTACCAGCCGCTGTAGACCCGTGTCCAGGTCCGGTCCCACTGGAATCGCAGGTACTCGCCACTCGCACAGCGCACACGTTTACCAGAACTTGATCGGGGAACATGGTTAGGAGCCCAGGCTATTGCCTCAAAATGCCGCAAGTCGCGCGATGAGCCAGTAGGCGGAAACACCACCGATCGCATATGGTGGAAGCCGCCAGGACCATGGAGGGAGTTTCACCGTCCATCGGCGTACTGAGACGATCAGCGTCAAAGCGACGGCAACAAAGGAAAAGTGGCCCACTTCGACGCCAGCGCTAAAGAATCCTAGCGCCAGGGGTATGTGACCTGGCGGCAGACCGGCCGCGCTGAGTCCACCTGCGAAACCAAGGCCGTGTAGGAGGCCGAACGAGAAAGCCTCGACCCACCCTCAAATCTGGTGCCGAAAGGGTAGTCAGCAACATCGAGGGCGTGAAAACGGTGGATAACCAAATCGTGGTTCTGCCGAACTCGCCCAATGACGACCGGATTCGTGCCGCAGTTTACGCCGCCATATATACCTACCCTGCGCTACAGAAATATACGTCCAATCGCGGCAGACCCAGAGGGGGCCCATCCGTTGCCCGAGCTGCGGGTGGGATCACGAACGACCCTCCCCTTGGCTATCACGCCATCCACATCATCGTGAAGAACGGCAACGTCACCCTGACGGGCGTTGTGAACTCCGACACCGATCTGGCCATCGCTGAGATGCGGGCTAATGGAGTGTCAGGGGTGTTCAGCGTCGACAACGACCTGCAGGTAGCGAGCAACGCGAAATAGGTTGCCGAGGCAGTGGTCGGCTTCGCCTCACCTGGATTTGTTGGTACTGCTCGTTGGGCTGAGTCTGGCTACGCCCGGCGGGTCAAGAGAAGTCGTCGGCCACTGTTGCCTGTAGACGGTGGTGACGGTAGAACCGCTACGCGAGAGTGGCAACAGGGCGTCTGCCCTTAGCCGCCAGGATGTATAGGTGCGGCAAGGCTGATATCGCACTTCAGGTAACTGATTGGATCGATCCCAAGTGGCTCCGTCATGGCATCCGCAACCTCAACAAGAACGCCGTGGTGGGCTTGGACTTGGCCGGCCCTGGCCCTTGTCATTCTAGGTGTTCACGCAATCCTGAATCCCGGCGCCCCGTTCGCCGCGGTGGAAGCCTTCGCTCTGATCACCACCGTTTTTGCGGCGGTCTACCATGCCGAAGTTATCGCGCATCGCGTGGGTGAGCCATTTGGGACGCTGGTGCTTGCCCTGGCTGTCACCATCATTGAGGTGGCGCTGATCGTTTCAATGATGATTACAGGTGGCAGTGATACCAGCGTGCTCGCGCGCGACACTGTCTTTGCCGCAGTCATGATCGTATGCAACGGCATCGTCGGCCTGTGTCTTCTTACTGGCGGCGTTCGCCATCGCGAGCAGAGCTTTCAGCTTCAGGGCACGAATGCCGCGCTTTCTGTGCTAATCACCCTGACAACGCTGACGCTGATCCTTCCGAATTTCACGACCTCTACCACTGGACCGACGTTCAGTCCACCGCAGCTCGTGTTTGCCAGCGTTGTTTCGCTGATCCTATATGGCTCGTTCTTGTTTGTGCAGACCGTCCGCCACCGTGACTTTTTCCTTCCCGTGGGAGGAGGCGGCGAAGAAGAACACGCCCTGCCCCCGCCGAACCGGGTCGCGCTGGTCAGCGCGGGGTTGCTCCTTCTCTCGTTAGTCCTGGTCGTCCTGCTGGCGAAGGCACTCACGCCAACGATGGAGCGGGGGATTGCGGCGGTTGGCGCGCCCAGAGGCGTGGTGGGCATCGTAATCGCGGGACTGGTCCTTCTCCCCGAAGGGCTGGCCGCGTACCGGGCGGCGAGCGCCAATCGTCTCCAAACCAGCATGAATTTGGCCCTTGGGTCGGCATTGGCTAGCATCGCGCTGACCATCCCGGCCGTCGCTGGCGTTTCCATCACTCTCGGTAGACCCTTGACGCTCGGCCTCGGCCCCAAAGAGGAATTGCTGCTCATGCTGACCCTCGTTGTTAGTCTCCTCACCCTCGGGACGGGCCGCACCACGGTGCTCCAGGGGATGGTCCATCTCTTTCTATTCGCGGTTTTCCTCTTCCTCGCTGTCGTGCCCTGAACGCTGAGAGGAACGCGCCACCATGATTGCAGATGAACACTGCGTGGTCCCTCCACTTTGTTGCCACCAAAAGCTTCGTGCGTCAGGTAACCCATTCAATTGGGGGGCTCGATCACGAGAGGGTCGTCATCATGGAACAAGTCGGTCTTCGGCTTCTCGGCAAGTTTAGTTTTAGTGCCGGGGATCATCTCGAACCAGGGGTCCCACTGGTCCATTGTCGACGCGAGTTGCGCAAGCACCTGAGCATTGCCCGCCATCGTGGCCTTTCCTGCGGCGACCTTCTCCGCCAGTTTGGTCTTCCCGATCATGACGTCCTCCAGATCACTGCGATTGATCGTGATCGTCAGATCGGCATCCTTCGCCTGATAGCCGGCGACAGCTGGCGTTGCTCATCTCGACCACAAACTTCTCACCGTTGTCCGGAGTCGAAAGGTTGATCTTGAACTTCATTCCCTCGGCTTTGCGACTATCCATCTGAATGCCAAGGTAGTCGAGGAACAGTTCCGTGCTCGTCCCCCGAATAAAGTCGGGGCTGCCGGCCTTCGCTGCCTTGACCGGAATGATGCCATCGCGAAGCTCCTTTGCCCCGGACAAGAAGCTATTGCGAAGAGACGGGCTCTCGTATTGGTACCCGAGTTGTTCATAAGCATCCGCCAGAAGATCTTTGGCCGGTTGGTTATGAGGCTCCGCGTAGACCAGCTTGTTCAGAATCTCCACGGAATACCGGTATTTGCCCTGATCGTTCAGTTCCTTGGCCTTGGCCATGATCTTCACGGATCCACCCATCATCTCAACGTAGAGCGGCGCGGAATCTTCGGGCGAGAGCGGAACGAGCGTCGCCGGATTTCCATCCCAGAACCCAAAGTAGCGCTGGATAATTGCCCGGCTGTTGTGCTGATAGGAACCGTGATACCCGCGGTCGTACCACAACTGTTGCAGGCTTCTCGGCGGTTCATAGACGTTCTGGATCTGGTTGATGGTCACGCCATTGTTGGCAAGGTGCATCACCTGATTATTCAGGTTGGCGTACATATCGCGCTCGTCGCGCATCACTTGCTGAATCCTGTCCTTGCCCCAACGAGGCCAGCTGTGTGACGCGAACATCACCTCGGCCTCGTCCCCGAAACGGTACAGCGCCTCATTGATGTATTTGGACCATGCCAGCGCATCGCGCACCGGAGCTCCACGGAGGGTGAGGATGTTGTGCAAGGTGGCGACAACGTTCTCTGCGGCCCAGAACGCCTTAAAATCGGGGAACCACGTGAACATCTCCGCGGGCGCTTCGCTGCCCGGCGTGTTCTGGAATACCATTTTGACTCCGTCAACCGTCATCTCCTCGAAAGGATCTTCGATAACCTTCGTCGGCGGCACAATGCCCGCCTCGCCGCTGGCCATGCCCTTACCAATCGATGCGTCGACTTGACCGTAGGGACTATTCGGCAGGATATCCCCGTAAGTGTATGACTTACGGCGTGTCATACCATTCCCGCCGAAGAGGTTCTCCTGGATCGACTCCTGCATGAAACCTTTCGGCGCAATGATCTGCACCTTTCCCGCAGCGAGTGCAGCATCGTCCACGACACCGCGAATACCGCCGAAGTGATCCGCATGCGAGTGGGAGATGACGACCGCCACCACCGGCCTTTCGCCAAGCTTCTCGTTGACGAACTTGAGCGCAGCACGTGACGTCTCCCTCACGGTCAGCGGATCAATCACGATCCAACCCGTCTTCCCTTTGATAAAGGAGATGTTCGCCAAATCGAAGCCGCGCACCTGATAGATGCCAGGCACGACTTCAAACAGGCCATATTCCATGTTGAGGGTTGCCTGGCGCTGGAGTGAAGGGTGGATGCTGTCGTAGTCCTTGCCTTGCAGCAAAAAGTTCCAGTTATCGATGTCCCAGGCCACACCGCCTTTGTCGTTCATAATCTTGCGGTAGGGCGGCGCAGCGATGAAGCCGCGCTTGGCCTCTTCGAAATCCTGCTTGGCGGCAAACGGAAGGGTCTTTCGCTGCTGTTCCTGCAACTCGATCGTGTACTTCGAGGGCGTCTTGCCCTTTGCGCTGAAGTGTTGTGGCTCCTGGCCTATTGCGGGACGTCCCAGTCCGCATGTCACAACCGCACCGAGCACTAGCACTGTGAATCTCACATTTACCATTACAAACTCCGTAGCCTGTTGGCTCTAGTGACCACTGTACTACTGATCCCGGAGGTTTTTCGCCGGCCTTGGAGGTTTTTTGCTCATGCGGCCCTAGATAACTGACCTACGCTCGTCAAGGCGAGCGGCGAGACCGTGATGACGCGACGACCGAGATCGTCACGTGGTAACGGTTGGTGGATGGCGACACCCGTGCCGCAGGCTCGAGCCGTTGTGCCAGCGATAGAAAACCACGTTTTTCGTTTCCAACCCCGCAAAGCACCCACTCTGCATGGTTTCAGAGCCCGCCGTGAATCCAACGGATCTGTAGATTGTTCCTCGCCTCATTGGTAGACGCTAGGCTACTAGTCGTTGCCGATGCCAGGCTGATAGGTGTTCGTGGACTTCCGGTTTCTATTGTTGTTACTGGCCATTGACAATCGGTGGTTTGGTAATATAGAGATAGGTCTCTTGATTTCGGTTTCGAGGCCGAGCGATGAAAGCTGCCCGTGAACATACCCGATGCTCTGATCGGTTGGGCCCTTGTCCTCTGGACATCGCTGGATGCGTTCGAGCAGGTGATTCTGCCGTGCAACGACGCTCACCCCTTCCGGATATCCAGTCTGGCGCTTCGAATGGCGTTAGGGAACCTGAAAGGACTTGGTCCGCAGGATCAAGTCCTTGAACGTCTGGGGCTGACGCTGAGCTTCTAATTCAGGAACACGAGTCACCCGAGCAAAATATCCCCTTATAGCTAAGCCGTGTGCCACCGGGCAATGCCAAGGAGGCGCGAGGAATACCTGTGAACTCTGAACTCGATGGTCTCGCGGAAGGACGCGGAAGGCTGCTTGTACTGGCGCTCCTTGCGCTCATTGCAGGAGCAGCATCGGGGCTGCTGGGAGCGGTTTTCCGGCTTGCCCTCGAGCGAGCCGATCGGTTCCGCGACTCGGTTGTTGCCTGGGCGCACGGCGAGGCCCTGGCCGGCCTTTTGCTCATTATCAGCGTGGCCGCGGCCGCGACCGCACTGGCGGCTTGGCTCGTTCGTCGCTTCTCGCCAGACGCAACAGGGAGCGGCATTCCTGTGGTCGAGGCGGAGTTGCAAAAGGAACAGCCGGAGGCGCCATTGCGCCTCATTCCCGTAAAGTTCATTGGCGGCGTGCTTGCGATGGGCGCCGGCCTGGCACTGGGACGTGAAGGCCCCACCATCCAGATGGGAGCGAGCCTGGCTCATCTTTTTGGAACCACGT
>DATJKY010000155.1:0-4792 GCA_035490955.1 Terriglobia bacterium
CTACAATTAAGGAGAAGAAATCAAGCTGAAAAGGCAAGAACCCACTTTTATCTCGTACACCCGCTCTCGCCAGGAACTTCGCATAGGAACTAAATTTCCTTCTGGATCAACAGGGTAGCAGGAAATTCGCACTTGCCAAATTCGGATCTGTTGCAAGTTGCCGCTTTCCGTGGTAGGCTTGCACTTAAATGAAGGCAAGTAGCGAACTACGCCGTCTCTCCGAGCTGGCCTTGCGCCACCGGCGGCAAGGATTGGCCAAGTTGGTTCCGCCCATGGCCGAAATTCTGCGAGGGTCCTTGGTCGAGCGTTATGTGACCTGCGGCAATCCGGCCTGCAAGTGTGCCCGCGGTGAGCGCCATGGCCCCGTGTGGTATCTGACCGTGACTCTGGGCCGGGGTCGGACCACGGGCAGCATCATCGCCCCAGAAAACCTGGGACAGGTCCGAGGCTGGATCGAGAACTACCACAAACTGAAGGACCACCTGGAGAAGATCTCCGAGATCAATCGCGAGTTGTTGCGGCGCCAACGCCAGCAGCGACGAAAGGAGTAAAGGGGTCGAGCCCTGGAGGAAGCGGAAGGTTGGCCGCTTTCTTGCTTTTATGAAAAAGCAAGATAGAGGAAATCACGACATCCCCTCTTTTGCCCGCTATCTCCATAAAGTCTTCGATTTCCGCACCGCCAGCGCCGCTTTGTCAGATGCCCGCCAGGATCCCGACATCTCGCCCCAGGCGGTATTCTTGGCCGCCTTTTATGGCTTTGTCTTCCGCCTGCCCAGCTTTCAGCAACTGGAAGCCGATCTGACTCAACCCGCCTTGCAGCAGTGGATCGGCAGCCCTCGCGCCTTCCGCGATGACGTGCTGCGTTACAGCCTCTGCGCTTTCGATGTGCCGGGCCTAGAGCGACTACTGGTGCAGGTCAATCGCACTCTGAAGCGCAGCAAAGCTTTTGATGAAGGCCGGGTGCAAGGCCGCATCGTCGCGGCCCTCGATGGGGTCGAAGTGCTTTCCAGTTACAGCCGTTGCTGCGACTCCTGCCTGGAACGCCGCGTCGCGTCCCGTAAGGGCGGCGTGAAAGTCGAACAGGTGCAGTACTACCACCGGGCGGTGGGCTGCCAAATCATCAGCAGCCCGGTCAAGTCCTTTCTGGCCCTGGAGTGGCTGCAACCCAACGAGGGCGAGGACACCGCCGCCTTGCGCTTGCTGCGCAAAATCCCCGAGCTCTACGGTAGCCGTTTCTTCGACATCCTCGAGCTGGATGCTCTCTACCTCCAAGCCCCGGTCCTCCAACTGGCGGATAAGATCGGCTGGGATCTGGTCATCAGCTTGAAACAAAATCAGCGTGATCTCTACCAGTCGGCCGTCCGGCTGTTCGCTCATTGCCCGGCGGAGAGCTCCTGCACCCAGCAGCGGGAGGGCAAGACTTACCACGTCCAACTCTGGGACGTGTCGGGACTGCCTTTCTCGGAGGACCACCCCCAACCCGTCCGGGTGGTCCGATCCGAAGAGACCCTCACCCAAAACCATTACCGCCAGCGCCAACTCCAACGCGAAACCACGGTGCACGAATGGCTCTGGGTGACCACCCTGGACTCCCAGGCCTTCCCCGCCCAGCTCGTGCGCTGCTTGGGCCACGACCGCTGGAAACAGGAGAACAACGGCTGGATGGATCTGACCAAGCATTGGGCCTTCAAGCATGGCTTTTTGCACGCCTGCCGCCACCGTCCGCAAAGGCGTTCCCCCGAGGGTAAGTGCCAACCCCTTCCCAACCGCGGAGTGGCCGCCGTCACCCTCATCCTTTTGCTGGCCTTCACCCTGTGCTCGGCTTTCACTCTGCGCCACTCGAAGTTGTTCCGGCGCTATCGCATGACGAGCGTTGAAGTCGCCCGCCAGCTACACCGGTCCTTGTCCAAAATCCCGCCCCGCATCCGCGCCCCCGATTCGTAGCCTGGCACGTCTGCCCTCGCTGTCCTTCCCCGCCGGCTCGGAACGGCCACGCCGCCCTTTTCTCTTTGGGGCGCTTCTAGGCCCGTAACCAACCGACTTTCCCGCCTCAGACCCGCCGCTTAGGCTCCATTCACACGCTGCGAATTTGCCAGCCGTCGTTTCGATCCCAGTTCCATGGCTATCAGCCAATTCTCCGCGAGCTGTGCGAAGTTCCTGGGGGTTTGGTCGTCGCGTTGACTTGCGCCCTCGCTTGCCGTAAGATTCGCGCACGTGAGTGCGGACACGTTTGCCCGTCGGCTTCGATGCAACAATCGAAGGGTGAACGCCTCGGAGGAGAAAGTGCACCCATTTCTTTGTCTGTCGCTGTGTGTGGCGTTTGAAGTGTCTGCGGTGGCACAACAGGCTGCCCCGGTGAAGCCACTGTTCAAGTTCCAGGAGGTCATGATTCCGATGCGCGACGGCGTGCACTTGCAGACCGTGATCCAAACGCCGGTCGAGCAGCAAGGCCCGTTACCCATTCTTTTTACCCGCACGCCTTACGGAGTGCCCGACAAACCGCCCGAGCAAATGCCTCCCGCCGGCAAAGAACTCGCGCAGGACGGCTACATTTTTGTCATTCAGAATCTGCGCGGACGGTTCAAGTCCGAGGGTGTATTTGAGCTTTCTTCCTGGGTGGATCTGAGCGACCCGAAGGCCACGAACGAGACCACCGATGCCTACGACTCGATCGAATGGCTCGTGAAAAATGTCCCCAACAATAACGGGAGGGTCGGGATGTGGGGCGTTTCATATTCCGGTTTGACGGCCGCTCTTCCCCTGCTTCGTCCGCACCCGGCGCTCAAGGCGGTCAGCGAGCAGGCCTCGCCCGCCGACCAGTGGATGAACGACGATTTTCACCGCTTTGGCGCGCTGCGTGAGACCTACAGCTTTGAATATGCAGTCATGGAGCAGGCCGACAGGAACAAGAACACGCATTTTGACTTCGAGACCTATGACACGTACCAGTGGTATCTCGACTTGGGCCCCCTTGCCAACATCAACGCCAAGTATCTCCACGGCTCGATTCCTTCCTGGAACTCAACCGTCGCACACCCCGACTACGACGACTTCTGGAAAAAGGAAGCATGGGTCAACCAGCTCCACGCCTCAACCGTTCCGAATCTGAACGTTGCTGGCTTCTGGGACCAGGAAGATCCGTGGGGACCGTGGCAGATCTTTCATCACGCGGCAATGAGCGATCCCGACCACACGAATCTCATCGTAGCCGGTCCATGGTTTCACGGCCAGTGGCAGACGGAAAAGGGCGACAGCATCGGCAACCTTTCGTTCGGAGGGCACGAAACCGCCCGTGAGTTCCGGGAGAACATCGAAGCGCCGTTCTTTCGCTATTACCTCCACGGGCGAGGTGAGAAGCCAAGGTGGCAGGCTACCACCTTTCAGAGTGGGTCGAACATGTGGCGCACTTACGCCGCCTGGCCGCCGACGGAAGCTAAACCCACGAACCTCTATCTTCATGGGAACGGCACGCTCTCCTTTACGGCACCGGATGCGGACAGGACCGAGGGTTACCGCGAGTACGTATCCGATCCAGCCAATCCAGTGCCATACCGTCAGCGTCCCATCTCGCCGACATACCCCGGAGGCGACTGGACCACTTGGGAGATTGCCGACCAGCGTTTCGTCGATCACCGCCCCGACGTTCTGTCGTTCGTCAGCGGACCGCTCGACCACGATCTGGCGATCACGGGCCCGCTCGCGGCCACTCTATTTGCCTCGACTTCCGGAACGGACAGCGATTTCGTAGTGAAGCTTATCGACGTGTACCCAGAAGACGCCCAGAAGAATGCCTGGAAGGCCGAGGAAGGACCGAAGCCGGGGCAGTACGCTCAGTCTCTGAATGGCTACGAACTACCCGTCGCCATGGAAGTGCGCCGAGGCCGCTATCTCGGCAGCTATGAGAAATCACACGCCCTCACGCCGAACAAACCTGTGGAATGGAACATCCCTCTGCGGGATCACGATCATGTCTTTTTGAAAGGACACCGGATGATGGTGCAGATTCAGTCGACATGGTTTCCGTTGATCGACCGCAACCCGCAGAGGTTTGTGCCAAGCATCTATGAGGCCACCGCGTCGGATTTCGTTCCGGCGATCCAGCGCATCTACTGCTCGCCCACAATGCCTTCGCATCTTGTGTTAGCCATCATTGCGCTGAAATTAGCTAAGCTAGAAGTGGCTCACCGACCTCTGTCCCGAACGGCTTTCTGAGAAATAGCTTCTTCCCGGGTCGTCTAGCGTTTACCCTGAAGCCGGGAACAATTTGCGGTTCTGGTCGGAATCACGGCGCACTCCAAAGCAAGTGGGAGCTTGGCGGGATTGGGAACGAAAAAACGGGTCTTGCGGAAAGCAAAGGGACGCACCCTGAGCATAACTGTTGGGAAATCGCCAAGTATCCAACAAAAAGCTTGCAGGTCACTCAGGGTCTAGTACCAGGAATCGGCGGTGGTGCCATCCGCTAACCGTGCCCCGTTGATCGCGAGTAGTCGCCGACGACACAGGCTTCTGCTCCAATCCGGTATCGGTAATGATGGATCTTGGCACTTTGCCAGAAGCAAGGATTGCGGCCGCAGATTCCTAGGTAAACAGTAGCCGACAAGGCAGGAGTCATCCGCGGAAGGTGTGACCGAACTTCCGAGTAGCGGACAAAACTGGCGCAATCCAAACAACCAATGCCAAATGAGTGGGGTGCAGGCGATTTAGCAGGATTTCCAGCTAAGTTGCTTGGTTCTTGCTCCGACGATCATTTGCCACCTCAGCGGTACCTGGTCCGAAGTCCTTATGCGATTCG
>DATJKY010000156.1:0-17552 GCA_035490955.1 Terriglobia bacterium
GTGTCCAAAAAGAATTTCATCGTGAACTCCTTGTTAAAGAATCGAAAACTCTTCTCCGCCTTCGACTCCCGCGTTTGCTTGCGGCGGGCAGATTCCTTGTAATTATAGAACATCTTGTCCGATGACAACCCGGACCGCCAGCTGGCCAGCTCCCTGGCTACTTTAGTCTGTATATTCTGATCGGTTTCCCTGTTACCTGTACCTTCCAAACGGAGCAATCCCATTCGTCCCACAATGGCTCCAGGGACCCAAGCGTCTGAGCCAGTTGTGCCACCCGATCGCTCGACAGGATTACGAGCCAGGGAGTCCCCGATTTATCGACAAAGCCCGGCAGCTGGCGGCCGTCGACCAGAAGCGGGGTTCCGTTTGCCGCTCCCGCCTGCAGCTGTCTCCGCACGACATCTACTTGAGGCGCACCTGCGGAGCCTGACAAACCCGGCGGTTGGACAGCCTGCCATCGCAAGGCTACGTAGTTGCTGGTTAGTTCAGCGGCGTTTTGGGTAACGAGACCTACCGGGCGCCGCAAGTAGAAGGGAAGGCTGGTACGAAAACAATAGTATCCGTAAACGGGCAAGTCTTTCTCAGGGCTTTGGAGGATTGTCTCCGCAATTCGGCGACTGGAGGAATTGGCGGCATAGACCTCCAGCGGTACGATCCAGCGGACAATCAACAATGGAGTTGTAAAGGCCAATAATGCAAAGGAAGCAGTAGACAGGGTGCCGGTCCGAAGTCTTGCAGAGAGGTTCCGGCCCAGAACGCCCAAGCCAGCCAGCATCAAACCGGCAAAGAGCAGCGCCGGCCGGACCAGCGGCATCAACGCAGGCGGAATCTTCTTCGTCGCCAGTGATTGCAGGCTGTGGAAGCGGAGTAACTGTGGGGACAGCAACATCATCAGACCCAGGGCCACGAGCGTCGCGAACCCAGCCGTCAGCCAGTCCGGCCGACGTTCCAACGCCCGCGCATCCAGTTCAGCCCAAACGTAAGCCATCAATATACTGAACGGAATCGTTGCCGGCAGAAAGTAGCCTGGAAGCTTGGAGCGGGAAACGGAAAAGAAAACAAAGACAACTGCTGCCCAGGTCAAAAGGAAGAGATGAGGCTTGCGGTCTTCCCTCCTGAGTGCCCTCCAGGCCCTGAGCCGGTTCCATCCCGCGAAGAGCAGAAAAAAACTCCAGGGCAAGAATCCTGCCAGGAATACCGGAACATAGTACAGAGGTCCGCCGGAACGATGGGCTTGGCCCGTAGCAAACCGCAGGAGACTCTCCTGCCAGACGGCGTATTTGGGAAAGTCGGGGTTGCGCATGGACACCGCGACAAACCAAGGCAGTGCTGACGCCAGGAAGACGGGCACCCCGAGCCCCCAGCGCAACCTTCGCAATTCTCGTAACCTACCTCGCAGAGCCAGGTAAGCAGAGACAGAGAGCAGGGGAAGCAGAAATCCCACGGGACCTTTGGTGATGGCGGCAATGCCCATAGCGGCGAAGAAGATCGCATCGCGCCATGGATGTTTGAAGTCTTCCGCCTCCGCCAGCCAGTAACTCGCCATGGCGAGAGTCACAAAGAAGGTGAGAGGCATATCGAAGATGACGTTGCGAGCAAAGATGATCACCAAAGGCGAAGTTGCCCAGATCAGGCCGGCTCGGAGCCCAGTCCTATTATCGGACATCCGCCGGGCCAGGAACCAAACCAGCAGGGAAGTAGCCAGCGCCATCAGCGCCGACGGAAACCTTGCCGCCCATTCCGAAACGCCGAAGGCCCTGAACGATGTTGCCACAAGCCAGAAGAAAGCCGCAGGCTTGTCGAGATAGGTGAGCGTGTCGTAGTGCGGTGTGATCCAGTCCCCGGAGTCCAGCATCTCACGCGCCACTTCCGCGTTTCTTCCTTCGTCCGGCTCCGTAAGTGGCAAGCGTCCCAGGCCAACAAAGAACAGGCAAGCGGCAACGACAAGGAGGACCAGTAGTTGAGCGGTCCGGTGATTGAGTGATCTGACCATGGAGAAGTCAGAAGCCAGAATCAAGAACCCATAACGAAGGGTCTAGTACTTCGTGACGGAAACCCAGCGCCCTCCAGTCGGCTGAGGCAATTCGCCTCGGTGAATCCCGCAACAAGCTCTGAGGAGATCTACTACCCTTCTGCTTGGCATTCCTCTCTTCTTGCTTCCTGCTTCTTGCTATTCGCTTCTTGCTTCTGGCTTCCGGCTTCTGACTTCTGACTTCTAGCTTCCAGCACTTCCAGCACGCCATCGAAGTCGATGTGATTCTGTTTCATCCAGCGAACAGCCAGGACGTCGCCTAGGCCCTTTGCCAGGCGTCCCCAAGTGGAGTACTTAGTCTTGCCGTGAAGGCGCGGGCGATGGCCAACGGGCACCTGTGTTACCCGATAACCGCGCATCTTGAGCAGGGTGGGCAGGAAGCGATGCATACCTTGATACAGGTCCAGGCCCTCCACGCACTCGCGGCGGTAAGCCTTCAGCGTGCAGCCGGTATCGACGATGTCTTCACTCGTGGCCCAATTGCGGAACCCGTTGCCGATGCGGGAGCTTAGGCGCTTCCACGAGCCATCCTCGCGACGAATTCGAATGCCGCACACCGCGTCCCAATCCTTGAGCATTCCCACCAGCCGGGGAATCTCCGCCGGGTCGTTCTGCAAGTCACCATCAAGTGTGACCAGCGCCCTGCCTCTTGCCAGACGGAAACCGGCCGCCATGGCAGCCGTCTGGCCGAGGTTGCGACGGAAGTGGATGATGCGGACGCGAGAGTCCGCCTCCTGCGCCCTTCGCAGAAGGCTGAGGGTTTGATCGGTGCTGCCGTCGTCCACCAACAGGATCTCCAGAGGGCCGGACCAACCAGCCAAGGCAGCATGCAACTGCTCGACGAGCGGTAGGACGTTTTCCTCCTCGTTGTACAACGGGATCACGAGGCTGAGTGAAACACTGTCCATGACACTCTTCGCCGGCGGCGGCAGAAGCTAGCTAGCTACGCTAGAGAATCCGCAATGGGAGGCTAAATCTCCCGCCGCCCCTCGATCGCCTTCAGCATTGTCACCTCGTCGGCGAACTCGAGCTCAGAACCTACCGGGATGCCCATAGCGATTCGCGTCACCTTGACGCCCAAAGGCTTGATCAGCTTCGAGAGGTAGATGGCCGTCGCCTCGCCTTCCACGTTAGGATTGGTGGCGACGATCAATTCACGGATGGTGCCGCCTTTGAGGCGTGCAATGAGGCTTTTCAGCTTCAACTGGTCGGGCCCAATGCCGTGCAGGGGCGAGAGGGCGCCATGCAGCACGTGGTAAAGACCGTGAAACTCGCGAGTCTTCTCGATGGCCAGGGCGTTGTAGGGGGTTTCCACGACGCAGACCACGGAAGGATCGCGGCTGGGGTCAGAACAGAATTCACAAGGATCCAGCTCAGTCAGGTTGTTGCAAACCCTGCACAGGCGTATCTTGTCTTTCATGTCGATTAAACTCGCCGCCAAGCGTTCCGCGTCCTCGCGGGGCGCGCGCTCGAGGTGAAAGGCGATACGCTGTGCCGACTTTTGACCAATCCCCGGCAACCGCTTGAGCTCGTCGATCAAACGGGCCATAGGCGCGGCGAAGTCCTTCATAAGGCTGTGAGCTGGAGGATTTGTTTACGTCGAGCCGGAAAGACTCAGACCACCCGCCAGGTTGCCCATTCGACTGGCTAGCTGTTCATCCACCAGTCTGGCGGCCTCATTCGCCGCGGCCCGGAACAGGTCTTGCAGCATCTCGAGATCCTTAGCGGCAAACACCTCAGGGTCAACCTGCACGGCCACAAGTTGCTTCTGACCGTTCATCTTAACCGTTACCATGCCCCCGCCTGCAGAAGCTTCCACCACCAGTTCGTCCAGTTGTTTTTGCAATTGTTCCTGGATCTGTTGGACCTGCTTCATGATCTGCTGCATGTGTTGCAGATTCTTCATGGGTCACTCCCCGCTCAGGTCTTTGACGTCCACCACGGCGCAGTCAAATCTCCTTTGGAAGGCCGCCAGCATCGCGTCGCCCCCTGCCCGCTCCCGGGCACTGGGACGCTGCGCCACGGTCTGGGTTCTTCCTTCCTGCAGTGTAACATAAATTCTGACAGGCTGGCCGAGCACCTGCTCGCACACGGATGTGAGTCTTTCCTGGTGCTCGCGCGACTTCATGAGATCGACGGCCCACGAAGCGTCCCTGGGGTAGATGAAATGAACCTTGCCGTCCTCAAAACGCCAAGCGGCCAGCGGATTCAGGCAACTGCTGAGGAACTTCGACTGATCAAAAAGCATGGCTTTGATCGCTGCCAGGCGGGGGTCCTGTCCCCTGGCGGCCTCTGGCGCGCTATCGGCGGGGGGCAAAGGCGCCGCCGGCCGCGCCGATTCCGGGCTGGGAGGCATTGACGGTTTCTCCCCACCCGGAGCCGTCGCGGCTGGCGGGTGCGCCTTCAAACCCTGTGATGCAGCACTCGCCGGAGATTCGGGAGATCCGGCCGCGCTCGGGCCGGGCGATGGTCCGCCTGTCCTTTCCGCCCGGCCCGTTTGGCCGGCGCGCGACCCACCTACTTCCGCCAACAGGCTCTCCAGCGAAACGAGCTTGCGGGCGTGGACGAGTCTCATCAGGCCAAGTTCCAGATGAAATCGGGGTTGAAGCGAATAGCGAAGCTCGCCTTGAGTCCGTAGCAGAATCTGGAAGAAACGCGAGATGTCCTCCTCGCTCATGAGCGCCGAGAGCTGCCGCAAAGTCTCGCGTTCGTCGCTCGGCACTTGCAGTAGCGGGCTGTCAGCGCCGCAACTCCTCGCGACCATCAGATTGCGCACGTAGCGAGTGAATTCGCCGCAAAAGTGGACCAGCTCGTATCCTTCGGTGGCCAGTTGGTTCACCTGTTCGAGCACGCGGCGCGAATCGCCGGCGTATATGGCCTCCACCATCCCGCTGAGGAATTGCGCGGGGACTGCGCCCAGCAATTGGCGCACGCGAGTCTCATCCAACTGCTGGCCGCAGGCGGCGATCACTTCATCCAAAAGGGACAAGGCATCACGCAGGCTGCCCTCCGCAGCCTGGACGATTGCACTCAAGGCCCCTTCAACGGCGGTGATCTTCTCGGCGACGCAGATCTCGACCAGTCGCGAATAGATCTCGTCGTAATCCAGCAATCGAAAGGCAAAATGCTGGCATCGGGACTGGATTGTGGAGGGCAGCTTGTGTGCTTCGGTCGTTGCCATGATGAACAGCGACCGCGGCGGAGGCTCTTCCAAGGTCTTCAACAGGGCGTTAAAGGCCTCGGTGGTCAGCATGTGAACCTCGTCAATGATGAAGACCTTGTTGCGGTCGCGCGCTGGGAGGTAGCGCACGGTTTCGCGGAGCTCGCGGACCTCGTCGATGCCGCGGTTAGAGGCCGCGTCAATCTCCAGGACGTCGACGGAGTTCCCAGCGGCGATTTCCCGGCAGGAGTCGCATACCCCACAGGGCGTAACGGTAGGCCCCTGAATGCAGTTGAGGGCCTTGGCCAGGATGCGCGCGGTCGTGGTCTTACCTACGCCGCGCGCTCCCGAGAAGATGTAAGCGTGAGCCACGCGATTGTGGAGAATGGCATTCTTGAGGGTGTCGGTAATGAGCCGCTGGCCCACTACATCGTCGAAGATTTGTGGCCGATATTTGCGAGCAATAA
The DNA here is from genome assembly GCA_035490955.1 of Terriglobia bacterium. Lineage (GTDB taxonomy): Bacteria > Acidobacteriota > Terriglobia > UBA7540 > UBA7540 > DATJKY01. The sequence continues at coordinate 5,660 of DATJKY010000156.1, forward strand.
CTTGATACGACATACGATTTTGGATTTGGGTTTTAGATTTTGGATTCCCTCTTTCGTTCTTAGTTCGTGGCTCGTGGTTCTTAGCTCTCGGCTCCCTCTTGGCTCTATGGTTTCTTAGTCCTTAGCCTGGTCCTGCGGCAACCCAAGCGGCGTTACCCACCCAGGGAGACGGACCGAGAATTATTATAAGAGTCGAAGAACAACGAACCAAGAACCAAGAACAGCGAAGCTAATCCAAAATCGCTGGTGCCAGACTTCGGGTTGACCTGCGGCACACGGAGAGGCTCGCTACCGTTGCTTCCTTCCGGACCTGGCGGGTTCACGAGCATCCGTCGCACAGAGCCCGAAGTCTGACATGACTGGCTTCGACTCCAATCACACGCAATTATACATCTGCGGCGATCTGACATCTAACTTCCCATTCCGAAAGTCGGCGTCCCAGCCGCGAATGTATGGCCCGCGGCTTCCCCGGTCTGAGGCCGACCTAAGAACCTGCCCTGAACGCCAAGAAGGCGTCGGCCCTACGTTTCCATCTTGGGCAGCGACCATGCCTGAACGCGGATCCTCAGGTCGACTGCCGGTTCCGCTTGAGCTCCTCCAAATCCTTCCGGAGCTGTGTCATTCGCCGCGAAATGTTCCAGGCGTAGACCATGAAAATAATCCAGACCAGAGCGTAGGCTGCGAAGAGGAAGTTGTTTCCCATGCTAGCCCTCAAGAGCTGTCACCCTGTTGGCGATCAGCTATCAGTCATCGCGGCTAGGAATCGCGCCGGGCAAGTTGGCGCCGCAGCCAGCCGAGCTCCCGCTGCGCACCCAATAATGCCATGCGCTGGCGCATCAGATACCAGAACAAACAAAGAAAGGCGCCCCAACTAACTAAGAACGTCAGCTTCATCTTTGGATCGATGCCCGATCCGGATCCGCCCATGAAAACCGGCTGAGGGTGTTGCGTCCGCCACCAGCGGATCGCCATGTAATCCACGATGACATCTACGAAGCCGATGATCCCCATCACGGCGCCCAGAACCTCGGCGCGACCGGGGTTGATCAAATGAGTCCGAAGCATGAGGTAGGCGATGAAGAGCAGCCAAAGGACAAACGTCGACGTAAGCCGCGCATCCCAAGTCCACCAAATTCCCCAGGCCGGCTTCGCCCAGAGCGGCCCCGTCACCAGCACGCAGGTGCAGAAGACCAAACCAACTTCGGCGGCGGCGTAGGCCAAATCGTCGGCGAACTTCGTGCGCTTCCACAGATAGATCACACTGCCCAGAAACACGACAAAGTATGCGATGAAAGAGGTTAACCCCGCCGGTACATGCTGATAAAAGATGCGCTGCACCTCCCCCATGGTCGCTTCCTGGGGCGCGTAGAGAAAAATCATATAGAGAGAGACCACCATCCACACGAGAGTGACGAGCAAATGCAGCGTCGGTGGGAATTTCTTCATAAGCCTGCAGTCCCCTGGCTTCGGTCCTTTGTCCCTCGTCCTTGCTCCCTTGTCAGTTGACCAGCTTGCCTTGGACAACACACCCCTGACAACGTACGAAGGACAAGGGGCCACTGACTATTCTTCGAGCACATACCCAAACAGCAGGAACGAGGCCACCGCGAAAACGATACTCACGCCCGCGACGCGCGTGATTCCGCCCGATGAGCCGACTCCGCGCAGCGCGTCCGACGTGGCGTCGATGGACAGGATCAGCACCCAGAACGCAATGGGGAACTGCAGGACCGGCAGCATAACCTCCCGCATTCGCGTATTGGCCGCGATGGCGCCGAAAATCGTCCCCAAGGCCGCATAGCCCAGTGTCCCAAAGAACAGAATCACCGCAAACCAGCCGAGTGACGGTAGGAACGAGAAGTTATACCAGAGAGACGCCGCGAAGACCACAACGACTTCCGCAATCCCCAGAAAGAGCAGGTTAGCCAGCATCTTACCCGCGAAGATTGTGCTGGGGTCGATGGGGGCCAAGGTCATACCTTCGAGACAGGCGTTCTCGCGCTCAACGGCAAACGAACGATTGAAGCCCAGAATCCCTGCGAAGGCAAAAGCAATCCAGAGCAGACCGGGCAGGAGGCGCAAGGTTTCCTCACGGGCGGTCTCAAAAGCGAAGTTGAAGAGGAACACAACGAGGAGCCCAAACACGCACATGGAAGCCAGCGTCTCGCGGCTGCGCCATTCGACTCGCAGGTCTTTCAGGAAGATCGTCCAAACTATGCTAAGGTTGCGCATTACTCCCAGGGCTTGAATATTCCGACGCCCAGGCCATCAAAGTCTTTCGCGTTGCGTGTGACGATGGTGAGGTCGTGTTCCAGGGCGGTCGCGGCAATCAGGCCGTCGGCAGCATTAAGAGGCGTTCCCTGGAATTGGCATTTGCCATCGAGCACTCCCCAGCGTTGGGCAACCGACTCATCAATCGGGAGGATGCGTCCGGAGAACCACGGGTGTAACGTGTGGTCCAGCCAGTGCTGCAATTGGGCGCGAGGCCGCGCGCAGCGGCTTGGTCGGCGAGCGCGCGCTCAACCTCAGGCTTAAGTTCGACAGTGAGGCTCATTGTTCCGTCCAGTCAGTATACTGCGTTTGGCATCGTATGAGGTTCCGGGGATGACAGAAGTACTCCCAGATCTCCGGGCTCCAATCTTCGCGGCTTGGCGTGAGATGGTGGCTTTCCGCAGAGGTATGAAAATCACTCTCTCGCAAAGGCGCTAAGGCCCAAAGCATCCCAGAATCCGCCGTTTGCTGGCGGCCCCTTCGGCCGCAGGCTACCGCAGCCTGGCCTAGAGTGTGTCGCGGCGCCTCGTAATGGACGCATAGCATCTTCCGCTGGTTCTTGGTTATTTTGTGCTCGTCCCAGAGCTTGAGGAAAGCACTCCTCCACTGCTGAGGCGTGCGAGCTGCGATCTTGGAGATAACCTCTTCCTCGTAGGTGCTCCTTGCCATAGTGTTCAGTCTCCGCCCACCACCCTCTGCAAGGGGCGGCGTTCTGAGGCTGGTTACTGCTGACTGCTTTCTGCCGACTGCCTACTACCTGCCGCTGCCTCGATGTGCAACGCCGAGAGGGGTGCTGTCCCCAGCGGTCCGTCGTAGCGCACCCGCCCGGCTTCCATGGCTATGAGTCGACGAGCAATGGACGTGCCTTGCTCAAAGTTGTGACTCGAAAAAGCCAGGGCTCTTCCCTCCTCGGGCAGCCGGTCCAGCACGGACAGGAGGTCGGTCGCCGCCTCCGCGTCGAGGCCCGTGAAGGGTTCGTCCAGCAAGAGGAAGCGAGGCTGGTGGAGGAAAGCCCGCGCCAGCGTAGCACGCTGCACTAGCCCGCGCGAAAGCCCCCGCACAGGTTCGTCAGCGCGCTCACGCATGTCGAAGAGGTCCAGCGCCGCATCGATCTTCTTCTCCAGCTCTCTCAGTCCAAACAGCCTGCCGAAGAACCTCAGATTCTCGCGCCCTGTGAGTTCACCGTAAAGAAGCGCGGCGTGGGAGACGAAGCCAACCGCCGCCTTGGAAGCAGCAGGGTTGCGGTCGAGGCTTTGCCCTTCGAACAGCACTTCCCCCTGGTTGGGTCGGGAGAGACCCGCCAGAATCCTCAGCAGCGTCGTCTTACCCGCCCCGTTTGGACCCCATAGCAAGACTGAATTGCCTGGCACAAGCCGCAGATCGACGCCCTTCAGCGCCACAAGGTCACCGAAGTATTTGTAAACGTCGCGGGCTTCAAGCACCGGCTCAGCGCGGGATGTTTCGGGTAACATAGGACTCGAAGAACGCGGGCGGGCTTTTCTTGAGGATCGCGACCAACTTCGCTTTCAATTCAAGACGCTCCTTCCAATACTTCCTTTCCGGAATCTTGCCGGCCGCAGAGAGCTCGTCCAGGTCAGCCAGAGAATTCAGCAGACCCTCCACTTTCGACTCGAGTTGCTTTCGTGCCGGCTGGGCCGGATTCTTTTCCGCCAGGTTCGGCCACTCCTTTGCCGCTCGAACGCCCAGCGCCCAGAGCAGAAGTAGCAGGAAGCACCCCAGAAGTGGCCAGCCGAGTTTGGTCATGGAATTGGGAACAGTGGTCACCTGACCTTCCGGCTGTCCCGCCTCAGCTTGTTCTGTGAGAGGAGCTCCCTCCCCCCTTAAGCGAACCTCGAGGACGGCCGCGCGCGGTACGTTCGACGCCTGAAAGGTCGCAATCCCGTTTTTGGTATCGATCCCGGTGGCCGTGAAAACTTTGGACTCAACAGAAAGGTTTGCAGGCGCAACGTAGAGTTCAGACCGATCGATAGGATAAGGAATCTGACTGGTCAGCTCGAACCCTGCCGGATCGTAGTCGGTCTCGTATTGAAGGGTAACCACAGTGTCGCCAGGCTTCATCGGGTAGCGAAGAGAAAATTCACCCGGCGATTTGCCCTTGTCTGGCGTCTGGGGCAACTGCATGTTCATCAGGCCGGTGACGGCAACACTGGGTTCGGCGACTTGGGGCGGGACGCGGAAACTGAAAGTCCCATCGGCGGTGGCGAAAGCGCGAGGCGGCCGGCTGGAATTCTGGATTGTGAACTGCTCCTGAACCCGGACCTTGTTGCCCACCGGTTGCGCCGCCAAGCGCAGCAACGCGACGCGCAAGCCGGGATCAGACCGGGTGGCCTCATAGACTGTCAACTTGATTAGAGAATCAAACTGGCCCGGCTCGTGGTAATCCACTCCCTGGTAAGATGTGGAGATGAGATAGAACGCCCCCGCCTCGTTCTGGATCTTGTCAAAGACGAAGCGGCCCTGCGCGTCCGTCGTGACGGCGGCGATCTGCTGCATTCCTCCGCGCGGCTGCAGCAGGCGTAGCTCCTGCTTGGCTGCAGGCTGGCCGGTGGTCCCATTGATCACCTGGCCTTCGATGCGCGACTGCGCGCGAAGAGTGACAGATGCCAGCAGACCACCGAACAGGGCGCAGAACATGACTGAGCCACGAATACGACCGCTCACTGCTGACTGCCGACTGCTGACTGCGGTGTTAAAGTCCCACTTCATAAGCAAAACCTGAGCGGCGGCCCTATCTCGGTAGGCTGCCGTTCCACGCATGAGGTCCTTAAGGCCTGGCAATCGGATGCTCGAAGCGCTCTTCGAGCTTTCGAAATCCCTCTTTCATTTCCGTTCGGAGGTCCTTCATTTCTGTTCGGAAGTCTCTGATCTGGGTGTTTAGTTCCGCCCGTAGGTCCTTCATTTCCGTCCGTAGAGCCTTGATCTCTTCCTTGAAATCCGCCTGTAATTCGTCGATGCACTTGTTGACATCGCCAATGCGGTTGTTAACCCCATCGATGCGCTTGTTATTGGACACCGCAGCGATGTACACCGTAACCATAATCATCAGCGCGGGCATGTATGCGGCTGTGATCTGCTGCCAGGTCATCGTTTCTTCTTTTTGCCGCGGCGTGTGCAAGACCTTCGCCCGTTCGATCAACGAAAGTCCGGTCCGTTGAAGCTTTCTTATCTCGGACTGAGGAACGCGTGGCTGCACGCCGGCAGTAGTTCGAAATCCAAAATCGGAAATCCAAAATTAAATTACACTGGACGGCCCATCTTAGTGCCACATTCCCCGCAAAACTTCACCGGCACGGGGTTCTCGAAGCCGCAGTTTGCGCACTTATATTGCTCGACAACGTGCACCTTCCGACGCGCGCGCCGCAAGGCCACTTCCTTCTCGATAAACGCGTCCTCCACTCCCTGCTCCAACTCCTGGGAAGCGGCCATCAGACGCGCTGCCTCCGCTGTATAAGCCTCTTTCAGGGCCTGATAGTCGTCGGCAGCGATCTTCTTCGCCCGGTATTCAAATTCCAGGTCCTGGAGGTTTTCGTAAAGCACCAAGCGGCGGCGCTTCAAATCCATCTGCGGCGTCACGTCGATCGGCAGAGTCCCCTTTCCGCCGCCATCGGTTTGGAGTAGCGGGTAGACGATGAGCACCGCCAGCGCAACGGATGTCAGCACGGTAACCCAGAGGAACATGTTACTGCCCTTCCTTCCGCGATCTATAAAGCCATGCTCGGCTCCCGCAGCCTTCGGCTTCAAACCGAAGTTACCGACGCGAAGCACCGACTCCATTATGGAATCAGAAGACTCGCGCTACAAGCCCTACGACTCGCTGAAATCGATCATCACCGGTGCAGCGCGGAACCCGCGAGTCTTAACGGCGACATAGATCACGCCGATCACAAACCAGATGAATCCCACGGTCTTGGCGACGTGATTCAAGTTCAACCAGATCAGAAAGCAGAACACGAAGCCTCCCAGGGGAAGGATGGTGTCGGCCAAGAGCCGACGCTTGTTCACCGAGAGGTAGACGACAACCAGGACGTACGCGGTGATGGCGCCTACTCGCACGGCCGAAGGTAGGGGCCACCAGCACACGCCAAAACACGCTAGTAAGCCCGCGAGCAGCCACCACTTTTGCCCCGAGTCTCGCACCGCCGTAAACTGCCAGAAGGTGGCCATGTTGACTCCCATAAAGGCGAGAAACGCCCCGAAGTTCAGCAGTTCCGCGGCATGCTCGTAGGCGTTGCCGATATAATTCAGACCTACGGCGCCGCCGAAGGCGAGCAACCCGATGAGCAGGAGGTTGTACGAAGGCGTGTTACTGCTGGGACTGAGGTACCCGAAGAACCTCTTTGGCAGCACATTGTCGCGCCCCATGCCGAAGAGCAGGCGAGCGGCGCCCAGCCCACCGGTCAAAGCGCTGCCGAAGGCCGCCACGATGATGATGAACGCCATGGCGTGGAAGAGGAATGGCCCGCCCACGCGTCGGCAGATGTCCATGAAGGCGGTTTCGAGGTTGGGGAAAGTTTGCCAGTCGGGCCAAACACGCGCCCCCAGATAGGATTCGAGACCGCTGAAGAGCCCTGCAAAGAGGCAAGTCAGTACCACCGCCAGCAGCACGTTGCGCTTGGGATTCTCGACGTCCTCGGAGAGCGTCGTCACTCCGTCGAAACCTATGTAGGTCAGGGCGGCAAAGGAGGTGGCCATCCAGATGCGCTGCCCGTTAAAATGAGCCGGATCGTAGAAGGGTTTGGTGGAGAGCAGTCCGGCCGCACCCTGCCCGCGCAGGAGGAAGTACACCGCCAGCCCGACGAAAAGCCCGACGACAATGAACATGAAGAAGAGTAGCACCTTGTTAGCCCGAGCGCTGGATTTGATACCTCGCAGGTTGAGCAAGGTGACGATGCTGACGATTAGAGCTGCCCAGACTGCATAAGGGACCCGCGGCACATACCGCTCGTGCAGGGCGGTGGAGATCCAGACAGTGTTGATAAGCGGCTGCAGGAGATAGTCGAGAATCATCGCCCAACCAGCAAGGAACCCCAGGTGGGGGTTTAGTCCCCGGCCCACGTACGTGTAAGCCGAGCCTGCCACCGGATAGACTGCCGCCATGCGTCCGTAGCTAAAGGCCGTGATCATCATGGCGAACATGGCGATGAAGATGATGGTCACGAAGTGGCCGTTGGAGAGCTTTTGCGCTACGCCGTAGAGAGGCACGGGAGCAATCGGCTGGATCAGGACAATGCCGTAGAAGATGAGGTCCCACAGCGTGAGCACCCGCCTCAGGTGCGGTTCCGACACGAAATTGGTTTGAACAGCAGTTGCGTCTGGCATCTTGGTTCAGAGCGTCAAACCCGTGCTTCTTTCGTTGTGGTAGACTGCCCAGTCGAGACAGTATCTCACGCTGGCGGGTACGGTTAAAGACCATTCTGCCCCGAACACCTCAGGCCCGACCGCCACAACCCAGGTCCTGAACACGGACGGTACAGGCAGTGGGAGAAATCTACAACCCTCGAAAGTGCGGAAGACAGCGTCAACGCGTGCATCAAGATCGATTACCCGACCGCGGTCCGACATTGACCCGCCGGATCACCGTGGCGAGGGAGACAATCTCCTCGTCGAGAAAGCCGTTTGCGGCAAACGGCTCGAGGACTCCCGTCAAAGCGTCCTCGAAAGGTTGCCGCCGGTCGCCCAGAGCCTCTGGCGACGTGTTGGACTTCGACAAGGCGCGGCCGATCAAATCGGCAATCGTCACGCGATGGTGGTGACGCACCATGATCCCATCAACAATTCGAAATTGCGAACCCACAAACCAAGCGTCATGATCAATCCGGTAGCACCGCCCGTCCTGCTCTGACGCCCAGGCGCTCCGGACATCCTCATAAGCTTCGAGCCAGGGGTTTGCTTCCGCCTTCGAGCCGCAACTGATAATCGCGCCGCGTGCCTCGACCACCCGGTTCAGCACGCGGAGGGTTTCTTCGCGGTTCATCCAGTGCAAAGCGCGCCCAATCGTCACCAGATCGAAAGTCCCGACACTTTCGCGCAACTCTTCCAGTCGCCCTTCGATCAATCGTACTAGCACGCCCGCATCGTTCGCCGCAGCGCGAGCAGCGCGGATCATGCCAGGTTCCGGATCCACGCGCACGCACGAGCCGACGTAAGGGCTAAATCCGATCGCCAGGAGCCCCGGCCCGCAGCGGGCGTCCAGAAGCCTCATGTCGCGACGGAGGGAGAGGCGCTCCGCAACCCTCGAAAAGAAGGCGGGTGGGTAAGGCTCGCGACAGCGGGTGTAGAAGGGAACGGTGGATGCGAAGCGGCCCATCTGAGCTTCAATAGGGATCACCACAGAGGCGCAGAGACACACAGCAAGTCATTTCTTGACTCGGTAGATGGAAGCCTTCCCGCTTCTTGCGCGGCCCCATATTTCCTCATCCGTCAGAGTCGTCTCGATCAGCTCGACCGGTATGCCTGCGTCGTCGATAATTGCTACCCGATAGCCCTCGATCGGTTCATAAGGCCCAAGCAACAGCTTCCGATTGGCGACAGCCCGATCGAGGTTATCGACTTTGAAGGTAGGGTGCGGTAGCGATCGAACCAGCGGGTCAAGACAGCTGTCCGCGGTATACCGGTGCCACTGCACACGCAAAAGCCGGCAATCACCATCGCTCGTGTACATGCCGAATCTTGCGCTGTAGCGTTCGCCGGGCCGGACTTCGTTTGTGGGAATGCCCATGTGATGAAATTCGAAGCTAACTCCGTCGTGACGAAACATGAGGCCCCTCAAATCAGAAATTGCAAATCGACTCTGATTATTGAATCAGGTACTGCTCCAGTTTCCCGCTCGGGACAGTGAGAGTGTCTAAGTGCAGTGACCTGTCCTTGAACTTGATCTCGAAGTGCCGATACGTCATGCCGCCGCGTAGTTCCACGCCGGTCTGCTTCAAGGATTCCAACGGTCCTAGCGCCTTCAGACTGGCCGACGCGTCCGTTAAAACCTGGGGGGTGAAATAGGCATTGGCATCTGACGTAAGAAGGTCCCGATCGATCTTGCCTGCCAGCAATCCGTCGAAGATCTGCCTGGCTTGCTGCAACGACTGCTCCGCTTGTGGGTCTTGGGCCTCCGCCAATAGCAGGGTTGCGATCTGATTTGTGACGGATCGCGGCGCGGGGGAGCCGTCTTCGTTAGCAAACACCACGACCGCCGTGCCTTCATCCAGCCAAACGGTGTTCAAGCTCACGAATCCGGATACCGCGCCGCCATGAACCAGCTTGGGATGCCCGCGGTCATCCAACACTGAGACCCCCAGCGCGTAGTTCGTGGGCGTCCCATTACGCAAGCGCACCGGAGTTGTCATCAATTCGAGCGACGCGGGCTTCAAGAGCTCCCGCTCCATCAGCGAGATGTCCCAAAGAGCCAGGTCGTGCGCCGTCATCGCCAGCTCCCCGGCAGCGTATAACCAACCGCGAGCCTCAGCCGGTGCTGGGCGCGGCGTCGCCAGCGCAAACCTGGTGCAACCCTCGGCGTCCGACGGTCCCAGCGTTTGCTCGTCGAGATCAATGGCGCTGGCCATCGCCAGTGGTTGCAGGATGCGCTTCGCCAGGAAGGCGAAGAATGGGCCGCCTGTCACTTGCTCCACGATCCGGCCCGCCACGACGTAATTCGTGTTGCTGTACTGCCAGCGTGTGCCGGGCTCAAAGTCCAATGGCTTTCTCGCCCACTGGTCGAGTATGCTGTCCGGTGTTACCGGCTTCTCCATGAATGGAGGGACGTAGTCCTGCGGATAATAGTCCTGGTATCCAGAGGTGTGCGAGAGTAGCTGGCGGATGCTGATCTCATCCGCCCGCGTCAGGCTGGGGAGAAAGCGCGAAACGCGGTCATCGAGTGACAACTTGTCATCTTGGACCAGCAACAGGACTGAGCCCGCCAGGAACTGTTTGCTGACCGACCCGATGCTGTAACGCATCTCCCTCGTGGCATCCGTAGGCGGATTCAGCCGTGCCTTTCCGTAGGCCTTCTCATACACGATTTTGTTGCCTTGCACAATCGCGATCGAAACGCTCGGTGTGCCGCTATCGGTGAGCGCCCTCGCTGCAATCTCATCGATCTTCACCGCCGTTGCGGATGGTAGTTGCGAGGCAGGTCCACCCGCGACCGCAAAGAGAACTGCAGCGAAAAGACTCAGAAACAAGCGCATGAGAGATCCTTTTGGCTAATTTTCAAAATCGCAAACGCCTGGGCCTTCAAGGATCAGGCGCGCGATGTGTCATTTAAGCAGAGGAAATGGAAGAGCCGCAAGGGGGCTCGGGACTCCAGAGCGAAGTTGAGGTCTTCCCGTGATCTCAAATGGCTGAAGGAGAAAGCGAGGCCGAATCAGCTCCCCTGTTCGGGCAGTGATTCCTGGAAGTCGTCGACCGCCTCAGCGGAGTGGTTTGGCCTTCTGTTCTTTGTAACGCAGCGTTCTATGTGCAACCCTGCCGTTCTTTTGCCATCGGGGGAGAACGACGGGAAGTCCTCCACGCCCGAAAGACCACTGAAAGGTACGATGCGGAGGGAGCGTGATCGTAGCTTGCTTTTTCGGCCAAGAAACAACCGCGTTCCGCCTGCGGCCACCACGATGAGTGCGAGTGCACTCATCATCACGAGCAATCGTGAACGTTTCGGTCCGGGCGGTTCAGGGATCGCCCCCGGGGCGGCCTCAACGCCCGCTGCCTGCCTCAGGTCCGGTGCCACGGAGCGCCCCGAATCGATGGCCTGCTTCAAGCTCCTCAGCTCGGCGCGCATTTCTGAAGTGGCTTGATAGCGTTCGTCACGGTTTTTATCCAGCGCCTTGTTGATGATCTTCTCCAGCTTGGAGGGCAGTTGCGGATTGAGTTGCGAAGGCGGCACAGGCGTATCTCTCAGGATCGCGGTAAGGGTCTCCGCACCACTGGCGCCGGCGAAGGGTTGCCGCCCCGACGCCATTTCGTAAAGCACAGCACCAAAGCTGAAGATGTCCGTACTCGCGTCAAGCTTCTCGCCCCGCGCCTGTTCCGGCGACTTGTGGGACGGCGGAGAAGGGGGCTCCGCCTATTTCATGGCAGGAGGATCTGCTTTTCGCCTTTTTTCAATGAGATAAAGCAGATGCTTCTCCCGCATGCGGGATCAGCTTGACAGATACCCTTTTTCAGCAGCCTGTCAAAGTTCATCCCTCCCTACAGTGGCATTCTGACGTCCCGACTTGCGATGGTCCCACCAAAGGGATATATAGCAATCATCGTTGAGGCATTCTGACGCAAGTACGTTAAGACGGGCCTGTGCTCGTCCCGAGGAGGCTACGATGAGACGGTCGATGCTCGTTCTGTTTGTCTTACTCAGTGTTTCTCTTTTCGCTCAACAGCCGCCGAAGATCCGCTACCAATCTGTTCCCGATTTTCTGAAACTCGCGCCCGATATGTATTTTGGCGAAGTCGCCGGCGTGGCGTTGAACTCCAAGGGACACGTGTTTGTCTTTTCGCGTGGTGAGACGACCGGGCCCGCCTATGGGGCGGCCGCCGCACAACTTCTGGAGTTCAGCGCCGATGGCAAGTTCATTCGCGAGATCGGACATCATTTGTATGCCTGGTCGTTCGCGCACTC
>DATJKY010000157.1:0-3431 GCA_035490955.1 Terriglobia bacterium
ACTGGAGCCCGCAACCTTCTTCTTGCTTTGAGATTCTGGCAGGGCCTGCTGAATCGCACCCCGCTGCGGCGACAAGGTAACAAATTCTTCTGCTGGATAGAAAAACATTCGGAACTGAAGCCCTGGCTTCTTCTTGAGCAAAACCAGGTTGTGTTTAATCGTGGCCAATACGGTTGATTCGTGGCACTCCATCAATTTGTATGGAACCCCTCGAGATCACCAAGGCCATCCTTCAGACTCACTGTCCCGTCATGCCGCCCCAGAGGCATAGTCGTTAAGCTGTAGGTCGCCACACCAGCAGAAACGGTGACCGGGTCGACGTTGTTGGCGACAGTGGACTGACCCGTGCTGACCGCAAGGACGCGCAAGGACCCGCGCCGCTTGACGACGCTTCGCAGAGGGCACTATAGTCAGAGTTCCGGGCCCATGGCTGGGATGATCGACGAACGGAGGAGGAATGTAATGGCTTTTTTCCGCACTGCGGGGAGGCGTCTGGGGATCGCTGGTGAACTTTAGCGTTTTTTGCGGCGAACGAACGCTGGTGGATGCTGCCGATGATCACCGTCATCCTGCCAGTGGCGGTGCTCGTCCTCCTGGCCCAGAGTTCGACAATCGCACCGTTTTTCTATGCACTCTTCTAGTTTTTGGCTCAAGGCGGCGAGATCATGAAAGGTTCCTGGCTGGTGTGGAAGCGTCTCTGGGAAGCTTGGAAGGTAGTTGCTCGTAAGATCGGCAATTTCCAGGCCCGGGTGCTGCTCACCGTACTCTACGGCGTTATAGTGCTTCCGTTCGGTGTCATCGTCCGCTGCTTTGCGGACCCTCTGCGCATTAAGAAGCGCCCGACTCGGTGGCTGGATTACAGGGATTCAGCAGACGACATGCAGTGGGCGAAAAGGCAGTAGCGAGAGCCGAATTAAGCTAAGAAGCGGTTGGATTAACACACCCTGTAAGCTTCATCTCTTTGGGCTTTTGTTACCTTTTCCGCGACGGGTGCAAGCAGCAGTGGCGGGAAGCGCTGTTGTGTTTGCTGAATGGAGGCGGCCTGATTCTCAGCCCTTTCACGGACTCAACCGACAAACCAACGAGGCCGGCCGTCGACCCTGACTTACCGACCAGGTTGGGGTCTCCATTCCGGGCGGAAAAGGCATTTATCCTTGGATATTCTAGGTGTCTCCTGCTATTACCACGATGCGGCAGCGGCCCTGTTACGCGACGGCCAACTGCTGGCGGCGGCGGAAGAAGAGCGTTTCTCACGCAAGAAGCACGACTTCGATTTCCCCAAGAGTGCTATCAAGTATTGTCTCGATGCGGGTGGCGTGAAAGGGCCGGACCTGGACTATGTCGTTTTTTTCGAGAAGCCCTTTCGCAAGCTCGACCGCATTCTGCAGACCGTTCTCCAGACCTACCCCAAGTCCTGGAAGGTTTTCCGCGAGTCGATGATCACTTGGCTTCTGGACAAGATCTGGGTCGCCAGCACGTTGGAAACGGAATTGGGCATACCAAAGGACAAAGTTTTGTTCTCCGAGCATCACCTCTCCCACGCGGCCAGCTCGTTCCTCTGCTCTCCGTTCGATGAAGCCGCTATCTTGACAGTGGACGGGGTGGGTGAGTGGATTACCGCTACCTGCGGCGTGGGGCGAGGTACGAATATCCGGCTGACCAAGCAAATCGACTTTCCGCATTCGATCGGCCTCCTTTACAGCGCATTTACCGCCTTTCTCGGCTTCGAGGTCAACGAGGGAGAGTACAAGGTGATGGGCATGGCGCCTTACGGCCAGCCCAGCTATGTGGATAAGGTATGGAAGCTGATCCACCAAAACGCCGACGGGTCGTTCGCCCTGGACATGGATTACTTCTGCTTCCACCATTCTACTGACAAGACGTTCAACGGCCGTTTTGTGAGCCTGTTCGGCGAACCCCGCGACCCCAAGATGCTTTTCTTCACCGAATCCACGGGGTTCCCGAAGTATTTCGGGAGTCCTCCTTCCAACTACAGGGAGCTTTCCAAGCTCAATCAGCACTATGCCGACGTCGCTGCCAGCATCCAGCGGGTGACGGAGGACTTGCTGGTGAGCATGGCCAAGAACCTGCACCAGGAGACCGGCCAGAAACGGTTGTGCATCGCCGGCGGCGTGGGATTGAACAGCGTGGCCAACAGCCGCATCTTACGCGAGTCGGGATTCGAGGAGCTGTACGTCCAGCCGGCGGCAGGTGACGGAGGCGGCGCTCTGGGCGCGGCCCTGTGGGCGTATAACACCCTGCTCGGCAAGCCACGTACTTTTCGCATGGATCACGCTTACTGGGGCCGCTCGTACTGCGCCGCCGAGGTCGGTGACTTCCTGACGCAGAACAACATCCCCCACTCTTTGATCGAAAACGACGATCAGTTGCTTGACCAAGTCGTCCAGCGGCTGATGGACGGCAAAGTCGTGGGCTGGTTCCAGGGGCGCTTTGAATGGGGTCCGCGCGCGCTGGGAGCCCGCAGCATCCTGGCGGATGCCCGCAATCCGGAGATGAAAGACATCGTCAACGCCAAGATCAAATTCCGCGAACCGTACCGGCCCTTCGCTCCCTCCGTGCTCGCGGAGTGCGCGGGGAGGTACTTTGATCTCCCACGAGCAACCGAGCACTATCCGGCGCGCTACATGCTCTACGTGGTGCCGGTGAAGTTGGAACATCACCGGACCTTGCCCGCGATCACGCACGTGGACGGGACGGGGCGATTGCAGACGGTGTTCAAGGACCAGAGCCCGCGCTACTATAGTCTGATTGAACGCTTCGGCCAGGCTACGGGCGTGCCCGTGGTGTTAAACACCTCTTTCAACCTGAAGGGCGAGCCGATTGTCACCACCCCAGCCAACGCCTTCCACACTTTCTCTCAAAGTGAAATGGACTGCCTCGTGCTAGAGAACTTCCTGGTGGATAAGAACGGGCTTTAAACCCAAATGGGTAGCAAGGAAGCCTTTGAATCCGGTGGAGAGACTAGAGACGGAGCCGCTCGAGCTAAGCTTGGTAAAGAAGCTGGCGTTCACGGCCATTATTCTTCTCCTGATTACTTCCCTGTCGTTTTGTGTGGGCGAACTGGTCTTGCGGTTGGTATCGCCGCGCTTTGCCTCCTTCCGAAGCTCCCGGTTTCGCCAGTACGATCCCGTCCTCGGACTTTCACTCATCCCCAATACTCACGTCTTCCACGCCAGGGGCTGCTTTCAGGGTGAAGCGTCAGTAAATCGGTGGGGCATGAGGGACCGCGAGCGTTCGTTGGAAAAGGATCCCGGGAAATTTCGAATTGCCTTAGTGGGCGACTCCCTGGTGGAGGGCGTTCACGTCAAACCGGATAAGGTGATGAATATTCGGAGGAAAAGCTGCTGGCCGAGAAAGGGTACACAAACACTGAGGTGCTGAATTTCAGCGTGGAAGGGATCGGCACAGAT
>DATJKY010000158.1:0-6056 GCA_035490955.1 Terriglobia bacterium
CAGCGCGACAGGTTACCCCTTTGTAGCCGGCTAGTGTTTACCGATGGTTGGGAAGGGCCAATCCCACATTCTGAGACGGGAGCAGCCGGAGACCATCCCCCTGGACGTATTACGCCCTATTCGTACAAGTTCCGCGACGGCGCAGAATCGCAGCAGATGAACCGGTTGGTGTCGTTGGATCACCCGCGATCAACGCCACAGGGTGTAGTAGAGGCCCTCCGAGATCGCGCATTTCGTTGTTGACTGCGGCGAGCCTCATCTACCGACCTTTCAGCCTCACCCCAGAATGCGCCGAGGACGGCGGAGCGGCACGATCAAAGACTAGCACTGTAGCTGTAGCGGAAACTGTAGCGGGTCCCTGCCTGGATGGCTTTGCACGGGCGAAGACGTTGAGTACTTGGATCGAGCAACACTTCGGCCTCCCCTTGGGGGTTCGCCAGTGCCAACGGATGTTCCGGCGGCTCCACTTCCGACTGCGCAAACCGCGCTCCCTGATCGCCCATGGAGACCCGGAAATTCAGCGGGCGCATAAAAAAACCTCCAAAGATTAAGCACCCATTCGCAGGTGGACCTTTGGGCTAGGGACGGGGTGCATTTCCAACAATACGGCTGGCTGCCGCATGTGGGTCCCTCCCGAAATCAAAGACCCGGTGCTGCTCCACCACCCCACCCGGCGCAGCGTTGGTTATTTCGGCGCCGTGCCAGTGCGAGATGGGCGGTTCTTCTTTCAGCGCGAGCCGGACAGTCTTAACGGCGCCAGTTGCTTTCAGTTCCTCAGGAACCTTCGCCGTGCCAGTGCCCATACGGGCCGCCGAGTTGTGGTCATCGCCGATAATGCCACCTATCACCATGCTCGACTCCATCGCGACTGGAGACGCCAGCAGAGGAAGCGTTTTGCGCTCGACTTCCTCCCCCCGTACAGCCCGGACTTGAACCCCATCGAGCGCGTCTGGAAACTCACGCGCCGTCGCGGTCTCCACAATCGGTACTTCGCAACCCTCGAGGAAGTGATCGTAGCGGTCGAAACCGAGTTTGCCAACTGGACCATGAGGAACGAAACATTGCGCCGACTATGCGCAATTACTTAAGACGCTCTGTTTAAATCCACGAGAATCGTTCCGAAGCTTTGCCCTTTGCTCCAAGCCCACTCATCGAAGCCAATCACCCGCACCTCCGAGTCGAGGGGCTCCCCTGGCAGGTGATTCAACCGACGCAGGATCGTGTCATCGCTCGTAGGCATGTTCAATCGGCTCATCAACCGCTCCCCTGGCAGCCCACCCGGGGCATGGCCAATCACCCGTGTAAGGTCGCGGACTCGATTGGTCTCGCGGGCATACGCTTCGACGACTCCAGCCAGAGGCAGGGTGAAGAAGCGTACGGCGCAACGGCGATTGCGACAGCGCCAACGGTCCACGTGCAGATTCAGCGTCACTTTGCTACCGTGGGCGGGCAAGTCTTTCAAGGTGCGCCCATATGTCGGCACTTGGCACGAGTGAGCCACTACTGTTCGGTTGGAGTGACCCACCATGGGGAACAGCATTTGGAACAGGATTTAGAGTGAGAGAGAGAACATCATTATCATCCACGCCGAAGGCGTGCTCTGGCAGGTCTGGGAGGCGAGGCAGGGAGGTTATCATCCCAGGCCGAAGGCGTGGAGCGGTCGTAAGGGTGGAAGCTATGCCGTCAACGGCTCGTCGACGGGATCGGAGGCGTGGGAATGAAAGCAGGCGATTTGGCGGCGGAGGTGTCGGAAGTAATCCTGGCTGACGGTGAGCTGGAGCACCTCGTCGAGGAGGGGGACAAAGTAAGCCAGCGAGCGAATGGTGCCCAGCGGCGGAGCCTGGGTGGGGCGGAAGAGCCGGCGGGAGGCGGCCAGCACCAAGGCGTTTTCCACGGCCTGCAAGGACACTCCGCGGGCGTACCATTGGGCGGCTAGCAGCCGGTCGGCACGACGGATCACCCCGGCGGTTCCCGGTGTCTGGCGGTAAGCGCTGAGGATCCTCTGGATATATTCTTCCCGGCCGATCGGCGGGTCTTCCACGGTTTGCTCCTCAACCTTGCGGCTCGCGCAGCGAGGGGCCTGTGATGTGCACGGTATGGCAATAGTGCCGGATCCGGCTCAGGAGCGCCTCCACCATCGGCCGGTTGCCCAGGAAGTTGGGCCACTCCTCATAGCTTAAGTTCGTGGTGATAATCGTGGAATGCCGGTGGTAGCGCTCTTCCATCAGCTTGAAGAAGATGTTGGATTGCTCGGGCTTTAAGTTCAAATACCCGAATTCGTCAATTAATAAAAGGTCCAGGCGCGCCAGGCGTTTGAGCAGCTGGCGGGTGGAACGGTCCGCCAGCGAGGCATACATTTCATCGAAGAGATCTTGGGCGCGGACGAACTGGCCGCGGTAGCCGTTCTCCAGGGCCTTCAGCAGCAGGCCACAAGCTAGTCCCGTTTTGCCTCTGGCGGTTTCGCCAATCAGCACGATGTTTTCCGCCTTGGCGATGAACTCCAGTTCGGCAAAGGCGCGAATCTGTTTGCGGCTGACACCCGGTTGCTGGGCGAAGGGGAAAGTTTCCAGGGACCAGCGCTCGGGCAGGTTGGCGCGCTGGATGCGCCACTCCAGGGCGCTCTCCTGGCGGGCGTGCCACTGGGCGCGCACCAGACGGGTGAGGAACTCCGAGTAGGTGACATCTTCCTTTTCGGCGGCGGGCAACTGTTCGTCGTAGATCTCCAGGATGCGCCGCAACCTGAGATTCTTCAGGAGTTGTTCAAGTTCTTCAGTCATCGCCCTATTGACCGTCCTTGAGGAGAAAGTATTCGCGCGCCACGCGGCGCAGGATCATCCGTTCCAGCCGGTCCAGATCGTAAAGACCATAACGGGCCGCTTCCTGCACCGCGGCCAGCAGCGGTTCGCGGGGATACTCCCGCACCAGGCGCCAGAGTTGGCGCAAGGCAAGGGTGAGCACTTTGCGGCTCCGCTGTTTGAGAGCCGCGAGGTACTCGGCCATCTCGGGCACGGCCTCGAGAATGGCCTTCTCCTCGGGATGGGGATCGGGACGGGGGAGGCCTTGGCCGCGGGGTGGATGGTGCCCGGGCAACCGAATGCGCTGATGCTCGGCCTCGGCGAGACGGCGGTGGCGGACCAGGTGCCGGGCATCGAGTTGAATCTCCATCTGGTCCTTGGTTTCGCGCACCTCCACGCGGCGGCCGATCCAGTCCAGGGGGACCGAGTAGCGGTTGGTATGCAAGGCGACGTAGCCCTCCACGTCCACCAGGCGCTGGTGCAGGCGGTAGGGTTCCGGAATCCAGGCCGGCAAGGGCTGGAGATGGAGCCGTTCCACCGCAAATAATTCGCGGGGAACGGCACGGAGATGTTTCTTGTAGGTGGAGTTGACCTTATCGCACCACTGGCGGGCCTGCTGATTCAGATCTTCCCAACTGGAGAAGGTGCGTCCGGCCAGGAAGTTTCCCTCTATGAAGCTGAACGGCCGTTCGACGCGCGCCGAGGAAAGAGTCATCAACTACCCCTGATTCACCAGAAGCGCAACGATTCTTTGTCGTCACCCACCCCTTTCACCCTCTTCACGGCCAGCGGTTCGAGTTGGTGGATTACCGGCGAACGTGGGGTGAGCATCGAGTTTATTTCCATGACGAGAGTAGCCGTTTAAGAGCGATGCCCGCGGGCTGGACGGACGCAGGCGCGCCCGATCCGTTTGTGACCCTGGCGGCCGGCAGGGCGCACTTCCGGATCGAGGATCTGGTGCAGCTGGCCGCGCTGGTGGGAAGGAGGAAGGCTTGAGGGGCAGATTCGAGGGGCGGAGCAAGCAGGACCCGTGTTATCGGAAATATGCCGCTCTTGTTATCCTAAATATGCCGGTCATGGCGCGGGCTACCTTTCACCCATGCACACGTCAGTCAGCCATCATCGCAGGAAACGCATGCAGGGTGTCTGCATGGGTTATTTTCTTCTTGACAAGGGGGCGGGCATGCGGCATCATATTAATAACAAAAGGAGCGGTCCATTATGCCCAAACATCCGCCCACCGATCCCAAGGCCGACGCCTTGCGTCAGCGAGCCAGCTTGAACCTTCACCCCGAGCGAGTGACGGACAAGCTGTTTGTCGAGCACGATTTCTTCGATGCCCGCGACTTGCTGCAGGTGAAATACGAGATGGTGCGTCGAGTGGAGACCGAAGGGTTGGCGGTCACCTCGGCCGCAGCGACGTTTGGTGTTTCGCGACTGTTTTTTTATCACGCCCAAGCGGCGTTGCGGCAGCAAGGGCTTCCGGGACTCTTGCCGAAGAAGCGGGGGCCCCGCAGCGGGCACAAGCTCAGCGAGGAGGTCGTCGACTTCTTGGAGAGGGTCAGAGCCAAGGATGCCTCCCTGGGCTCGCGCCAACTCGTCGATCGAGTGCAGAAGCATTTCGGCCTCAAGGTCCACCCACGCAGCATCGAGCGAGCCTTGGTGCGACGGAAAAAAAAACGCCTCTGAACGGAAGCGACGATGGTTCGGCCGAAGGTGGCCCCACGACGGATCTGCAGTCGGCCTATGAGGCCTTGCGAGGGCAGATTCTTACGCCGGGCAGCGTGGGTCACGGCGAACCGGAGCTTGCGCTTCTCATGCGCCAAGGGATGGCGGCATGGATAGGCGCCTGGCGGTGCTGCCGCGAAACCACGGACGAGGCGTCCACCAGCTTTCCTGCAGCGTCCGTAGGCGGCACGGCGCCTCCTGCTGGCCGGCGCGGAGAAATCGTCATGCTGCTGACCGAGATGGTTCTCAATGTAAGCCGGCGAGAGGAGACACCACGTCCATGACTAGAGATACTTCGCAGAAGGTGCAAGCTGAACACTTAAAGAGGAAGGCTTATCTCTACGTGCGTCAATCCACGTTGAAGCAGGTTCTCGAGAATAAGGAGAGTACGTTGCGCCAGTATGACTTGAAGCAGCGGGCGGTGGCCTTGGGTTGGCCGCAGGACCACATTATTGTCGTGGACGCGGATCAAGCCCACTCGGCGAAATCCGCCGCGGACCGAAATGGGTTTCAGAATCTGGTTACGGAAGTGAGTATGGGGCGAGCGGGACTGGTCATGGGGTTGGAAGTCTCTCGCCTGGCGCGCAACAACGCCGACTGGCACCGGCTGCTCGAGATCTGTGCCCTGACGGATACGCTTCTGCTCGATGAAGACGGTCTCTACAACCCCTCCCAATTTAACGATCGCTTGGTTTTAGGCCTGAAAGGCGCCATGTCTGAGGCAGAACTTCATACGCTGCGCGCGCGCCTGCTAGGAGGTGTGCTGAACAAGGCAAGGCGCGGCGCACTGCAAAGCCGCCTGCCGATCGGCTTCGTCTACGACGCGGCGGGCCGTACGGTGCTCGACCCCGATTCGCAGGTGCAACAGAGTCTGCAGGTCTTCTTCCAGACGTTCCGCCGCACCGGCTCGGCGACGGCGACGGTAAAGAACTTCCGCCAGGAAGGGCTGAAATTTCCCCATCGCGCTGTCCACGGCCCACAGGCGGGGGAGGTTCTCTGGGGGGAACTCGAACATTCTCGAGCGCTGTGGTTGTTACACAACCCGCGGTATGCCGGCGTATACTTCTTTGGTCGCACGCGCGAGCGGAAGGTTGGGGGACGTGGAGGCCGCACCAAGCTCCCCCGTGACGAATGGACGGCCTTCCTGTCGAACGCTCACCCGAGTTACATCTCCTTGGAAGAGTTTGAACAGAATCAGCAACGCCTCCGCGATAACGCCGCGGCCCACGGTGGCGACCGACGGAGTGGCCCTCCCCGCGAAGGTTCCGCTCTGTTACAGGGAATGGCCATTTGCGGGATCTGCGGCCAACGCATGACCGTTCGTTACCACCGGCAACTCCAACCGGTATACGTCTGCCAGCGGGAGGGGATCCAGCGTGGCGAGCGGATTTGCCAAAGCCTGTGCGGGGCAAGCCTCGACCGGGCGATCGGGGAGTTGCTGATCGAGACGATGAACCCCCTGGCCCTGGAAGTAACGCTGGCGGTTCAGCAGGAGATGCAAACGCGCCTCCAGGAGGCCGCTGAGCTTCGCAA
>DATJKY010000159.1:0-2816 GCA_035490955.1 Terriglobia bacterium
CCGAGATGATAGCCGCATCCGTGGTGTAGTTGATGAGGGCAGCAAATTTCATTTCTCTCATGTTAACCGGGGCGCAACGATCGCGGATTAGGTGCGTTTTATAGTATTGATATGGACCAGAGGACGGAGCCTGCGCCCCAACTCCACCCGCCAACGGAATCCGCGGCGAAGATGGCCATCACGTGGCTGCGCGAACTCACGCTCGGTGTGATTCTCGCGGTCATCGTAATACTGTTCATTTACCAGCCCGTAAAGGTGGAAGGCACCAGCATGATGCCCAGCCTGGTGGATCAGGAGCGCATTTTCGGGCAGTAGGCTTAGGACTTGCCCTACCCCTGTTAGGGTCCAGGCGGGCTAACCGGTACGCCAAGGCGCGACCCTAGATGGCGTTGTGCGATCTGCAGCAGGTTACGGCAAGCCGTACCCCTACCTGCTCTAATGCCATACAAATCCTAAGAAACATCATCGTCGCTCGATTCGCCTGCGCGGACACAATTACTCAGGCGGGGGCGCGTATTTCATTACCATCTGCGTGCAATGGAAGCAGCGCATGAGGCTTTGTGTTTTTCAGGCCCGGAGGGCCGATAGAGAATAGCCGGAGACCTGGAAATGGCTCCGGTCAAGAGGGTGTGAGGCCCTCCGGGAAAGGACTAGTCATCCATCCCGTATTTGCCACGAAGGCTGATTATAGCCTGAGGCGGCAGAAAGGTTGCGAGGTGAAGCGTTAGACGCTGAATCCGGTAAGTAGCCCCGAAAGAAACGATGGGCAGGCTGAAGCTTTGGCTATAGACGCAAGCTACAGGAACAGGATCGCTAGGGACGAGAGCCTGTTCCCTCCCCGGGGTCGCAGACGGCATCGAGCAACACTCAGTGACTGGGAGTAAACCAGGCCCATTCCCGAACTCTTGACTTGGAGAGTCTGAGGAGTCGAGTAGACGGGGGCGACCGTAACAGGGAGCGACCGTCGAAGGAACGGGGATGGGGGATGGAGGCCGGTCTAGCGAGGAAGTCGGGTAACGCCGATGGAGCGAAGGCCTCCACAGTAACCACTCGCGGGTGGGCAAAACATTCCCCACACACAGAGGTGGAGAAGGAATGACTAGTGACCTAACGCGAATCCGAGACAAGGCGGGCAGGGAACCAAAGGCTTGCTTCACATCGATTTATCACTATGTGAGCGACCCGAGGTACTTGTTAAGTGCGTACGAGAAGTTAGAGAGAGGGAAAGCCCCTGGGGTGGATGGAGTGACGGTTGAAGACTACGGCAGGGAATTGGTGCCCAAGATCCTCGACCTCGCGAAGCGACTGGGTCGGCTGGGGTATCGGCCCCAACCGGTTCGGCGTCACTACATTCCCAAAATTGGCAGCAGGAAGAAGCGGCCCCTTGGCATTCCTTGCACCGAGGACAAGGTGGTCCAGATGGCCGTGACGCGAGTGCTGGAACAGATCTACGAAGCCGATTTCCTGGACTGTTCGTACGGGTATCGGCCCGGCCGCACGTGTCACCAAGCCTTGGACACCTTGGGGCGCACGATCCAGCAGAAGAAGGTGAGCTATGTTGTCGAGGCGGACATCCAGGGCTTCTTCGACCATGTGAATCATGACTGGCTGATGAAATTCCTGCGACTCCGCATCGGGGACCGGCGCATTCTGCGGCTGATTTGGCGCCTGCTGAAGGGGGGAGTGATGGAAGACGGACTGACGCGGGCGAGTGAAGAGGGAACGCCGCAAGGCGGGGTCCTCTCACCCCTGCTGTCCAACGTGTACCTTCACTATGTGCTCGATCTGTGGTTTGAGCGCCGCTTTCGACGTCAATGCCGGGGAGAGGCCTATCTTTTCCGTTATGCGGATGACTTCCTGGCTTGCTTTCAGTACCGCGAGGATGCCGAGCGTTTTCTTCGTGAACTGGAAGCAAGGCTGAGGAAATTCCACTTGGAGGTCGAACCCTCCAAGACGAAACTGATCGCCTTCGGACGGTTTGCCCGCGAGCAGGCCCAGCGCCAAGGCAAGGAACCGGGAATGTTCGACTTTCTCGGTTTCACGCATTACTGCGGCCAGACGCGCTATGGGAGCTTCAAGGTGAAACGCCGGACAGCGAAGAAGAAGTTTCGGGCGAAACTGAAAGAGATTACCAACTGGCTCAAGCGGGAGCGCAACCGTCTGAAGACCGGCGAGTTGTTGCGGCAAGCGAAAAGTCGGTTGGTGGGCTACCTCAACTATTATGCGATCACCGATAACGGACCGATGTGTAACTCCTTCAGACGCCAGTTTATGGTTTTGCTGCGGAAATGGCTGAACCGACGCAGCCAGCGCCGTAGCTACACCTGGGAGCAGTTTGCCTCGGCTCTCGACTGGGTGGAGTGGCCTTCCGTCCGGATCGTGCATAAGCTCGACCCCTTTCGTCGCACGGTCGGCTCGCACGGTTACTGAAGAGCCGGATGCTGGGAAACCACTTGTCCGGTTCTGAGAGGGACGAGGCGGCAACTGGGCTGATAACGGATCTCTTCCGCGGTCCTGGAAGCACCTCGTCTACTCGACCATCGCTTGCGGGCGCAAGGCATCACCCCTCGCCGCGTCCTCCTGCCGTCGGGTCACGATCCCAACTCCTTCTTCGTTCAGGGCGGTGACGCGCGTCAGTTCCAATCTCTCTTGGAGGAAGCCCTATCATGAGGTTCCATGTCATCCACGCACAGACCCCTAACCCCGCCCAAAGTCCCTTTCGCATGGTCGAGCATGAAACCGGCCGGGAGGTCGGCTGGGTCAATCGTTACCTCGACCGTGAGCAGGTCCGCCGCCTGGCGGACACCACTCTGCGC
>DATJKY010000160.1:0-2396 GCA_035490955.1 Terriglobia bacterium
CACGGGCGCAGGGCGTACAATGCACGCGGGATCAATTGGTGGAGATTCGCTGGTAAGCGAAGAAGTGCTGAGTGGTCAGTTGGTTGCCGTGTACGGTCACCTCTAAGACCAGGAACTTCGCATAGCAACTAAATTCCCTTCTGAATCAGCAGGGTGGGGGGAAATTCGCACTTGCCAAATTCGTATCTGTTGCAAGTTGCCCTTTTCGCTGGTAGGCTTGCACTTAAATGAAGGCAAGTAGCGAACTACGTCGTCTCTCCGAATTGGCGTTGCGCCGTCGCCGGCAAGGATTGGCCAAGTTGGTTCCGCCTCTCGCCGAGATTCTGCGGGGATCCTTGGTCGAGCGTTATGTGACTTGTGGCAACCCGGCGTGCAAGTGTGCTCGCGGTGAGCGGCATGGCCCTGTGTGGTATCTGACCGTTACTTTGGGCCGGGGTCGCACGACGGGCAGCATCATCGCTCAAGAAAACCTGCCCCAGGTGCGCGGCTGGATCGAGAACTACCACCAACTGAAGGACCACCTGGAGAAGATCTCCGACATCAATCGCGAGTTGCTGCGGCGGCAACGCCAGCGGCGGCGAAAGGAGTAAAGGGGCGGGCCCCGGAGGAAGGGGAAGGAGTTGGCGCCGCTTCTTGCTTTTATGAAAAAGCAAGATAGAACCACCCACGACCTCCCCTCGTTTGCCCGCTACCTTCATAAGGTCTTCGACTTCCGCACCGCCAGCGCCGCTTTGTTCGATGCCCGCCAGGACCCCGACATCTCGCCCCAGGCCGTCTTCTTGGCCGCCTTCTATGGCTTCGTCTTCCGCCTGCCTAGCTTTCAGCAACTGGAAGCCGATCTGGCTCAGCCCACCTTGCAGCAGTGGATCGGGAGCCCTCGCGCCTTCCGCGATGATGTGCTGCGTTACAGTCTTTGCGCTTTCGATGTGCCCGGCTTGGAGCGAATGCTGGTCGAGGTCAATCGCACTCTGAAGCGGGGCAAAGCTTTTGATGAAGGCCGCGTGCAAGGCCGCATCGTCGCAGCGCTCGATGGCATCGAGGTGTTTTCCAGCTACAGCCGTTGTTGCGACTCGTGCCTCGAACGTCGTGTCTCGTCCCGCCGGGGAGGGGTGAAAGGTGAACACCTGCAGTACTACCACCGGGTGGTGGGCTGCCAAATCATCAGCAGCCCGGTCAAGTCCTTTCTGGCCCTGGAGTGGCTGCAACCCAACGAGGGCGAGGACACCGCCGCCTTGCGCTTGCTGGGCAAAATCCCTGACCTCTACGGCAGCCGTTTCTTCGATATCCTCCTGCTCGATGCTCTCTATGCCCAGGCTCCGGTCCTCCAACTGGCGGAGAAGGTTGGTTGGGACCTGATCCTCAGCTTGAAACAAAATCAGCGCGATCTCTACCAGTCGGCCGTCGGGCTGTTTGCTCACGGCCCGGCGGAGAGCTCCTGCACCGAGCGGCGGGACGGCAAGACTTATCAAGTCCAACTCTGGGACACGTCGGGACTACCTTTCTCGGAGGACTACCCCCAACCCGTCCGGGTGGTCCGATCCGAAGAGACTCTCACCCAGAATCATTACCGCCAGCGCCAACTGCAACCGGAAACCACGGCCCACGAATGGCTCTGGGTGAGCACCCTGGACCCCCAGGCCTTCCCTGCTGCGGTCATTCGCCGCCTCGGCCACGACCGCTGGAAAAATGAGAACAACGGCTGGATGGATCTAACCAAGCATTGGGCCTTCAAGCACGGCTTTTTGCACGCCTGCCGCCACCGTCCGCAAAGGGTTTCCCCCGAGGGTAAGCGCCAACCCGTTCCTAATCGCGGACTGGCCGCCGTCACCCTCATCCTTTTACTGGCCTTCACGCTCTGCTCGGCTTTCGCTCTCCGCCACTCGAAGCTGTTTCGGCGTTATCACCTGACGACGATCGAAGTCGCCCGCCAACTGCACCGATCCTTATCCAAACTCCCGCCCCGCATCCGCGCCCCCGATTCATAGCATGGCTCGATCCGCCGTCACTACCCTCTCTGCCGGCTCAGAACGGCCATAC
This sequence comes from Terriglobia bacterium, assembly GCA_035490955.1. GTDB lineage: Bacteria > Acidobacteriota > Terriglobia > UBA7540 > UBA7540 > DATJKY01. The sequence goes on from DATJKY010000160.1 coordinate 2,038, forward strand.
CACCCTTCTGTCTTTGGGGTGTTGCAGGCCTGCAGCTAGCGGGTCTCCCCACCTCGGACCGGCCTTTTGAGGGCTCAATCCTGCCGTGCGAATCTGCCGACTGTCGTTCCGGTCCCAGTTCTATGGATATTTAGCCCATTTCGGGGAGCCGTGCGAAGTTCCTGCCCACCCCCCAGTCTGGCTTGACTCCTCGCCGTGCTACGCGCTATAAGTATAGTCGTCTGGTTTGTTTGGGAAGCCGGTGCGAACCCGGCACGGCCCACGCCACTGTAAGCGCAGAGAGCTGGAGCAAGAAAGCCACTGGGGCGAAGGCCCTGGGAAGGCCGCTCTGGATCGATAATGCGCGAGTCAGGAGACCG
>DATJKY010000161.1:0-4067 GCA_035490955.1 Terriglobia bacterium
CAAGCCGCTGATCTCGACGCCCTGGGTGTCGACCAAAGCGAGGCCGGGATAGCTGGTCGTGCGCACGTTGGCGCCGTATTGGCCGGCGACGGCGCCGGGGCAGGTTTGCGGGCCCTTGTCCTCGATGTAGCCGGAGCCGTCCAGAGCGACGAATTCGCCGCTGCGCTTCCACGGCGCGCCCTCGATCGCCACCGGACCTTTGATCGCCGGCAGCGGCGAAGCGAGCTTGATCACGTGCGGCGGCTGACCCGCGGGATCGAGCTCGATGCGCAAGCGCCCGGGCGCCGCGTTGTTGCGCTCGATCGCCCAGCGCAGCGAGCCTTCGCCGCCGTCATCGGCGCTGCGCGTGACGCGCAGCACCTCGGGCGTCGCCGTCGAAGGGCTTTGCGCGCCGGCATGATTTGGAACCGTCCAAAGCGCAATCGCCGCGAGGTAACGAATGGGACGTGCCGACACATTCTCCTCCCAAAGTTCGTTGCGGCGGTGGCGCCGCATTCGCCGGATGGCCCGTTCCCGCGAGCGTGCACCTCTCGGACCACGTCGGCAAGGCGGCGGGCCATATTGGCTTATGCGGGTCATATCACCACACCAACACGTCCAGGCAATTCCCTGCTATTCGATGCAATCCCCTGCCACGGCTTGCAAGGCCAACTTAAGCTCATTCCATCGGGACAAGTTGTCGCTTTAAGATGCCGGGACTTGCGCCCAAACGGATGCACGTTTACCTGCCAGGTACATCAAAGGTACAGGCTTCGCCAAGTCGGCGCTGCTCAACCTCCGAGGATCGCGACCCATGAAGCTGCAACTCACTGATCGGTTCTGCCAACACGCGAAGTCCTCCGAACCTCAAACGGATTACTTCGATGAGACCGTGACGGGCCTAGCTCTTCGAGTAACGAGCCACGGGACGAAGGCTTGGACCTTCCTTTACGGAACACCAAGACGGCGGATCACTCTCGGCAGATATCCCTCCGTCTCCTTGGCGACGGCTCGTGCTCTGGCCATCGAGGCGAGGGAGGGCCGAACACAAGTGATGACCATAGCCGCTTTGACTGAGCGTTACCTTCAGGCCTTGAAAGGCAAGAGGTCCTTCCGTCAAATCGAGCGCCTACTTCGCAGAGATGTTCTTGCGATCATCGGCTCTATCCCGCTAAGTGAATTACATCGCCGTGACGTTACTCGGGTTATTGATGCCAAGGCAGCCCCAATCGCAGCAAGGAGAGCCTTCGACCAGCTACGGGCGATGATCCGTTGGGCTGTCGCTCGTGGCGACCTTGACCACAACCCCATCGACGGAATGAAAGGGCCAGCGGCATCGAAGCCCCGCGAGCGGGTGCTAACCGATGATGAAATCCGGGTCCTGTGGTTGAGCTTACCTCAACTCCGTTCCCCCGCTTGCCAACGGGTAATCAAGTTCTGTCTGGTGACAGGCCAGCGAATTGGCGAAGTCACCGGCCTACGGCGCAGTGAGTTAGACCTTGCCCGCAAGGTTTGGAATATACCAGGCTCTCGAACGAAGAACGGCCATCCCCACAGCGTCCCGTTATCGCCGATGGCCCTTGAGATTATTGGAGAGAGCTTCGACGTAGTCCGTCGTATGTACGTGTCGGATACGATCCGTGAGAACCAGTTTGGTCTACCTCGCTGGACCACCCATGACCTCAGGAGGACGGCCTTGACCAAGATGGCAGAACTCGGCGTTGCACCAATCGTCCTTGGTCATGTTGCCAATCATCGAACGACAACAAAAGCAGGAATAACTCTTGGGGTGTACGTGCAGCACGCCTACGAGAAAGAGAAGCGTGAAGCGCTTGAGCTTTGGGCGAATCGGTTGCAGGGAATTATCTCAGGTGCGGGTGAAGTGGTGGCAATTGGGAGTGGGCGATGATCGACGACGATGGTTGGCTCAACTTCCATTTCGCCGCAAAGGAGATCAAGGCCAAGCTTGGCGTAAGTCTTGGCAAGGCCCAAGCGATGCTCAGACAGCTCTGTGCTAGTCCTGGTGAGGTTCGATCCAGGAAACAGCCTTACATCCTCGTCAATCAGGGCACCGTCAATGAGGAACCCGCAGGGCAAGGGCCACCAGAATTGATCGAACCTAGTGAGTGGCGTGAGCATGAAATCGACTTGATGACCGATGACCTTGGGTGTTGGTATTTCGTTGATGTTAGAGAGAGCGACTTTAGGTATTGGCTCGACCAACAGAAAACCAAGCCGGAGTTGGGCAAGCAGCCACTAATCATAAGGCATCTCGCTGAAATGTTCCCCAACGGAATCCCCGATCCTGCCCATTGCCGACGTAAGGCGTTAAGAGCCGACTTGCTCAAGCGTGATCCCGATCTCGATCCACTGGACCTGAAGACACTCAAACATGCGATTGACAAATACAATTTGTCGTTCCCCATCGTTGGGAAACAATCGTAATCCCACTGTTTCCGACTGATCCGTCGCTGACGCTGGGGCACTGTGACGCCACCAACTCCAACGAGGAGGCCTCACAGTGGAACCACAGCTATTGGATAAGGCCGAGGTCTGTCGCCTATTCGGCGGCAACCGGCCACTCAACCCCTCGACACTTTATCGCGGAATAAAGCAGGGTCGATTTCCCAAGCCGGTAAAGGTCGGCCCTGGCTCTAGCCGATGGCTCCTATCGGAGTGTGAAGCGGCGTTGCGGGCGATGATGGAGGGCAGGTCATGAACGACTATGGCGCTCTGTCTGCTGCCGACCTCGCTAAGCAGATCAACGATGATTACTCGATGATCTTGAATAACGAGAGAGCCAACCTCCCACGAGCCCTCGCTATAGCCGAGAAGCTCAATGCTTTAAGGGTTAGGGCTAGGCGAGGAGAATGGAAAAGTAAATTCGAATCCTATGGCCTCAAGATAAGCTATGAAACAGCTTCGGTATACCTTCGGATATGGGAGCACTGGGATGACATAAAAACACTTGCCGTGGAAAAAGGTGTTGACCCTACACTTTTGACCATCGACGCGGCCAGGGAGCTATGGGCGCGGCGAAACGACGACGCTACCGCTACAGATGACGATGCCGAAGACACCGAAGACGCCGCACCTAATGGTGATGATGAATCCGACGACGATGACTCAAATGTGGAATCAGATGCGGTGGTGAGGCGACCGGCATCGTGGGCAGCGGATCGGGTACTAGAAGAACTGGAGCTAGAACCGGGCGACATGTTTGAAGTGCTAAAGCAGGTCTATCCGCAAGACGAACTGATGGACCTGACAGAGAGGCTCGCCAAGCATCTCGGAATGACGTTGATGCCTACCAGCAAACTGGAGGCGTTAGCAGAAACACTACAACCAACTGCGCCTGTCTGAGTGCGAGTGCGAGTGTGAGTACGGGTGAACGTCGAGTGAGTGAGTGCCGAGTGTAATTCGGCGGGCTCTTTGACATCGTGAAACGAATGGGCGGGGCCGGTCTCTGAATTGGGACCGGCCCCTGTCTACCGGCCGATGCACGGGGAGGGGGAAATGGGCGGCCGGCTCTCCCTCACAATGCACGGCGCATCGATTGGTTCCTCGGGCCTAAGAAGGAGCAGAGTCCAGGTGAGCCTATCCGGTTAGAAAGTCCTTCTACTGAACTAGAAGTTAAAAAATAATTTCCTCTTCCGTCATAATTCTGCCACAATTGTGTGCTAGCCTATTATAGAATAGAACAGGAGTATCAATATGTTATTAGACGGTATTATAGAAATAGGCAGCAAGGCCTTTGAACTAGATGAGAATATTGCCATCAGAGCTTGCGATTGGTGTGGCCAACAGTTCTATCAGGGCCGACACAACCACCGGTTCTGCTGTGTGGAACACGGCCAGAGGTTCCACATGGCCGAGCGTCGAGCAGCGCTGGCGCTCTACCGGTCACTCAACGTCACGTCGTTGGAGGACGAGGAAGATGAGCGAAAAAGAATGGTTGGCTGACTTCATCAAACAGGTGGGGCCGGAAGCGAAGAGGCGCGCGGCAGCCAATGAACTCGATTATGCAAGGGTTAGGTTCAAGAGGTCTGTTGAACGCCTCTTTGAGCGTGAGGTTGCAAGGATCGCAA
>DATJKY010000162.1:0-2035 GCA_035490955.1 Terriglobia bacterium
GTGGCGGTATCGCGCGGGGCCGTGGCGCAGGATCCAGGCACCGAGCGCGGCAACTCCGGCAACAAGAGGCACTTGCCACAGGGCATTGAGAAGAAAAGTCAGCACCAACCGGCTAAGGGTTTCCATGGCGTCCCTCCTTGATTCTCTCGTCTCCCTGCGGCGGCGACACAAGCCGGTGCAACTCCACTAGCTTCTGGGGCGTCAAATGGCGGCTCGCAACCAGGCTCATCACCAGGCTTTCCGCTGAGCCTCCAAAAAGACGGTTAATCACATCACGTAACGCCCCACGGACGGCCTTCTCGCGGCTCACCGAAGGCGCGTACTCATAGGCCCTGCCCTTAAGAGCGCGACGCACCTTGCCCTTGCGATGCAGCACGTTCAGCATGGTTTGAACGGTAGTGTAGGCCAGTTGACCGGGGAGCCTTTCCTGCACAGCCTGCACCGTGACGGGGGCGCTTTCCCAGAGTATTTTCATGATTTCCAGTTCCAGTGGCGTGAACTGTCCGGTGCTACGTTTTCGGCCCATCAGCAACACCTCCTAAACTCTTAGGAGATCTAAGCACACGGGAACCGGCCTGTCAACTAAATCTTTAGGAGTCGATGTGCGTTTTGCCGCGTGGCGTTGGGGGTCCGTCTTACGGGCCTCCGGTGTACCTACAAAAGAGTATACTTGGCAGGGAACGTTATTGAAACCAAGGATTGAGTTCGATGGGACGAAGCGAACATTGGCCACGTGGCTCCCCACCGCGTCCTGCCGGAAGAGGCGGAGCAGGTCATCCTCAGCGATCCAGTGGACCTCGGAATGGAGATTGTCGAGGGAGAGGAGCGTTATCTCAACCTCGGCACAACAAAGCGAGGCCGCATTCTTCTTGTGGTGACCACATGGCGCGAACACCGCGTACGCGTGCTGACGGCGTTCGAAGCAAACAAACGGCTGATTCAGTTTTACTACCGGGAACGAAGGAAGTGATTCACTATGGCCAGAAGAAACCGACTAAACTTCAGATCTGAGACCCAAGAAGCCGACTGGTGGGCGAAAAACCAGGAATTCATCGCTGAGCGGTTTGAGCAAGCCAAAGCCGCAGGCAAACTCGGCAAGGGCACCGTGGGACGAGTTGCCCGCGAACGGGCCAGTCAGACTGGACCATCACCAACCATAACAATCCGCTTGCCGGAAGCTGATCTCGTCCGAGCCAGAACCTTGGCCGCCGAGAAGGGGTTGCGGTACCAAACCTACCTCGAGATGCTGCTCCACCAGGCTCTGAACTCCGAGGAGAAAAGGGCTGGACGCCGATAGCCACAGGTCAGTTTCGGTGAGCATCTCCGAATCATCCACATGAACCCGTAAGTCGCTAGGCCCCGGCGTGAGAGGTCTGCAAAGGCGCTGCCTGGCATGTCCGCCCTGCCAAAGGCAGATCCTCGTTTATTGGCCTAACAACTCGAGATACCGTCCCACTGTCTCGATGCCGCGATAGAAATTCGGCAGATGGAACTTCTCGTTGGGCGCGTGTAAGTTGTCATCTGGCAGGCCGAAGCCCATCAGCACGACCGGGATACCGAGCATATCGTGGAGCAGCCCGGCAATGGGGATGGAGCCGCCGGAACGGATGTAAACGGTCTTCTTCTTGAAGACCTGCTCCATGGCCTGCGCGGCCGCGGAGACGAACTTGTTTTCCGTGCTTACCACCGAGGCGGGCGCCGAGCTCAGCACCCGAATCGTGGTGACGATCCCGGCCGGCGTGAGCTTCTTTAGGTGGGCCGTGTATTGGCGAATCACCCGCTTCGGATCCATCTCCGGCACCAGGCGCATGCTGATCTTGGCGGTGGCCACGGCGGGGATCACCGTCTTGGCACCCTCGGCGGTGAAGCCGCCGCGGATGCCATGAACTTCGAGCGTCGGCCGAGCCCACAGACGCTCGAGAACCGAGAAGCCTTTTTCGCCCACCAGGGCTCTAGCGCCTACCTCCTTCTTCAGGAATTGCGTCTCCTTGAAGGGCAGTCGCTTCCAGGCTTCCAGTTCCGCCTTGCTGGGCTT
>DATJKY010000163.1:0-2217 GCA_035490955.1 Terriglobia bacterium
CGGGACAGTCACGCAGAGACTGGCCGGTCAGTTTTTCGTAAACATCGCGGTAGTCGGGCTTGTCCGGTGGCGGAACGTGTCGGCGCGCATGTAAAAACGTAGAAATTTAAACAGAGGCCGGTTGAGCAAGCTGAGGGTCAAGAGCAGCCTGGGTTGGGGCCATGACCGGCGGCAGGGCGCAGGGCCACTTTGCTGCGCAGATAAGCGAGGTAGGTGTCCGAGTGGCGCAGCGGAGTGTGGAGCAACTCCTCAATTACGGGCAAGAAATAATGCAGCGAACGAATAGGTTGGAGGGGGATCGCTTCGGGGGGGCGGGCGGCGCGTCGATCCGAGGCCAACAAGAGGGCACTTTCCACGATGGGGAGAGGGATCTGACGCTCCCAGAGTTGTTGGACCAAGCGCAAGTCATGGCGGCTGAGGCGGCGCGGGGTATCCGGCAGGCGGAGATAGAGACCGATCAGCGTTTGGCGATAAGCCTCCAGGTCAGTGAACATGGGATTCCCTTTCGCTCCTTTTCTGCTTGCGCGCTGCAGCTTCCAACTCGCTTTCGCGGACGCGGTAGGAAGTCCCCTCGATGAGGGTGACCTCGGCGTGATGGGTCAGGCGGTCGAGGAGAGCGGCAATGGAGGTGGCGTTGGGAAAGACGGTGTTCCAGTCTTTGAAGGCCTTATTGGTGGTCAACAGAATCGAATTGCGCTCGTAACGGTGGTTGACGATTTCGAAGAGCAAGTCGGCGGCATGGGCGTCGTAGGACAGATAGCCACATTCATCAATGACCAACAGGGTGGGGCGAGCGTAGTAGCGGAAGCGGCGGCGGCGGAAGGCGGGGGAATCACCGTCGAGATCGGCGAGCAGGCCGGCGGCGGTGCGGAACAGGACGGAGTGGCCAGCGAGCACGGCGGTGTGGGCAATGTTCTTGGCAATCATGGTCTTTCCAAGTCCATTCGTGCCGCACAGGATCAAGTTGCGTCCCTGGGTGAGAAAGTCGAGGGCAAGGGCGCGTTCGATCAAGGGGCGGTCGATTTTCTTGGGCCAATGCCAGTCGAAGTCGGCCATGGGTTTGAAGCGCCCGAGGCGGGCCTGAGCGAGGCGGCGTTCCAGGCTGCGACGGGCGAGGTCTTGGGTTTCGGAGCGGGCGACTTCTTCGAGCAATTGGCGGGGGCTCCAGTGCTGAGTGGAGGCGCGAGCCAGCAAGTCATCCAGGGAGTCCGCCGTGAGGATCAAGCCGAGTTGTTGGAGCTGCGCAGCCAGATCATCGTTCGGGCTCGGGGTCTTCTTCGGGGTCTTCGCAAAGTTCATCGTAAGCCTCCAGAGAGGGATGGGACACGGTCAGGTTTTCCAGATCGGGACGGCGCGAGAGGTTGACGGGCAGCGGGGCGCGGCGTCGCTGCTGGCGATGACGACGGGCCAGAATAAAGGCCACGGAAGCAAGGCGCGGGGTCTGCTGTTCGAGGGCCTCGCGGAGGGCGGCGGCGAGTTCCTGAGCCCCATAGTCATCGAGCAGGCGAAGGAGCTGAACGGTGAGCCGGGGGGTGGATTCGCCGTGCTCAAAGGCGGCTTGAAGGAAGGCCTGGCTTTCCGGGACCATAACCGCCAGACGACCGGAGGGGGTCGAGCCCAGGGCCTTGCGTTTTTGTTCGAGCAAGGCTTGGCGGTGAGCGGGGTCTTCGACGAGCTCATGCCGGTCATAGGAGCGGGGGTGAGTAGCGACTTCGGTGGAGCCGTCGAGCAGCCGGACGGTGGTGGGCGAGGCCACGAGCGTCAAAGGCCGGTTTCGGGCCTGCGGGGGAAGGGAGTAGTCATTCAGGTCGAAGCGGACGCAGAGGGTTTTGTCGGCGCGCACCGTCTTCACCAGGTCGCAGGAGAAAGGGTGAAGGGGAAGAGGCAGCAGGCGGGCCTTCTCCTCCGCGAAGACTTCCGCGACGGTGCGGGAGTCATCGCCGGGCCAGGGGCGCTGGTGAGCGATCTGGTCGCGCCAAGCGAGGGCTTGACGGTTGAAGTCCTCCAGGGTGGTGAAGGGCCGGGCCGCGAAGAAGCTGTGACGAACATACTGAATGGTGCGCTCCACGCGCCCTTCGACTACACCTGATGGAGGCGTTCCGGAACGAGTTCGAATCGTTCATCCCTTTCACCCTCTGCACGGACAATCCTTCCATTTGGTAGCCACCTCCCGACGACGTTGGGGAGAAGATCGGGTCACCCTTGAATTGGCGGAGA
>DATJKY010000164.1:0-3996 GCA_035490955.1 Terriglobia bacterium
AGTCGGAGTCGCCGGGCTGCAAGCCATCGCCACCGGGCGACGCCTGGGCGCCTGGGTGGAGGCTTTTGACACCCGTGCGGTGGTCGAGGAGCAGGTCAAATCGCTCGGTGCGAAGTTTGTGAAAGCGGATCTGGGGGAGACGGGTGAGACGGCGGGCGGATACGCCAAAGCGCTGACGCCAGAGCAACTCCAGAAACAACGCGAAGTGATGGCTGAGCATGCCGCACAGGCAGATGTTGTTATCACGGCTGCCCAGGTGTTCGGACGCAAGGCGCCGGTGATCATTACTTCCGAGATCATCGGTCGAATGAAGCCTGGGAGCGTAATTGTCGACACGGCGGTCGAGACCGGCGGAAACGTGGAGTGCGCGACTTCGGAAAACGTGGCGGAAGTCGGAGGCGTAAAGATTCTTCGCCTGACCAACCTGCCGAGCCGGGTGGCGGCCAATGCCAGCGAGATGTACTCGAGCAACCTGGGCGCCTTCATCGAGCATTTCTGGGACAAAGAAGCGAAAATGTTCCGCCTCGATCTGATGAACGATATTTTGCGAGCCTCCGTGATCACGCACGGCGGCGAAATTTGTAACGAAACGATTCGGGCTGCCTATGCGCCAACTCCGCAGGTGTCCCCTGCTTAGAATCCTCCTTCTCCATGCACCCTGAAGCACTCATCTCCACGCTGTACGTTTTTCTGCTGGCAGCCTTTCTCGGCTACCAGGTCATCACGCGGGTCCCATCGCTACTACACACTCCGCTCATGTCGGCGACCAATGCCATCTCCGGGATCTCTCTGGTTGGATCACTGGTCACGGCGGGCGCACACCATTCGATCGTCAGCGCGATTCTCGGGTTCGTGGCGGTTACCTGTTCAACAATCAATGTAGTCGGCGGCTTCGTCATCACCGACCGGATGCTGAAGATGTTTAAACGCAAAGCCACGGCGCCGTCGCCAGAGCAGAAAAAGTAGCCGAGTACATGCGGACAGGTTTCATCGAACTCAGCTATTTCCTGGCTTCGGTACTCTTCATACTCGGGCTGCGAGGATTAACTCACCCGGAGACCGCTCGTCGCGGTATGCATCTGGCCGAGTTCGGCATGCTGATGGCCATCCTCGGCACGCTGATGAACAGCGAAATAGTTAGCTACGAATGGATCATTGCGGGCCTGCTGATCGGTTCGACGATCGGTCTGGCGATGGGCTTGTGGGTCCCCATGACGGCAATGCCGCAGCGGACGGCCCTCTCCCATGCCTTTGGCGCTCTGGCTGCATCGCTTGTCGGTGTCTCCGAATACTATCTGAGGGGAGCAAACCTCGGAGAACTCAAGATCGGCGCGCTTGGCTTCGAGGTGCTTCTCGGCTCATTGACTACGACCGGCAGCCTGGTGGCATTCTCGAAGCTTCAGGGTCTTTTGCCTGGAGCACCGCTAACCTACAAAGGGCAAAACGTTTTCAACCTCTCGCTGCTGGCCGTGACGGTTGCCTGCTTCATTGCGTTGCTGGCCTTTCCGGGAGCAGGCGTGCTGTTTTACCTGATGCTGACGCTGGCATTTGTCTTCGGTGTCCTCCTGGTGCTCCCCATCGGCGCGGCCGATATGCCCGTCGTGATCGCGCTGCTGAATTCCTACGCCGGCCTGGCGTCGGCAGCGACCGGGTTCGTGATCGCGAACAATGTGCTGATCATCGCCGGAATGCTGGATGGCGGCTCGGGTTTCATCCTCTCGATCGTGATGTGCAAAGCGATGAACCGTCCGATCACAAATGTGCTTTTCGGAGCCTTCGGGAGCGTCTCGGAAGCAGCGGCGACCGCCACTGGCTCAATAATGCGGGAAGCGAACCTTGACGATGTAGCCGTGCAACTGGCCTATGCCAGGCAAGCGGTCTTTGTCCCCGGGTACGGGATGGCCACCGCTCAGGCCCAGCATGCCCTCCGGGAGTTGGCGGATGCGCTGGAGGCGCGGGGTGTCACCGTGAAGTACGCGATCCACCCGGTGGCGGGCCGGATGCCGGGGCATATGAATGTTCTGCTGGCTGAAGCCAACGTCCCCTATTCGCAGCTCTACGAGCTCGACCACATCAATCCCGAGTTCCCGAGCACGGACGTCGCCATCGTGGTCGGCGCGAACGACGTCGTCAACCCTGATGCTCGTGACAATCCCAAGAGCATTATTGCGGGAATGCCGATTCTGGAAGTGGATCGCGCCAAGTCGGTCGTGGTACTGAAGCGCGGCCAGGGCAAAGGATTTTCCGGCCTCGTGAATCCCCTCTTTTTCAAATCCAACTGCGGCATGCTCTACGGTGACGCCAAAGAGTCCCTGACCCAGCTTGTGCAAGCGGTGCATTCGGCGTAGGGGCGTGCCGGCGTAACCGTTGTAGGGCGCGTGGGTCACGCGCCGAGATGTCAACATCGTTTGTCGTCGCTCATAACGGAAAAACCGGAGTTCGGGCGCCTGACCCAGGCGCCCTACAGGGTCCCTCACAGCACCTTTGGTGCTTTTTGAGCAGCGTTTGACAAGATGCGTCCTGTTCCATTAGGCTTGGGAAAGCATTTTATTCGGTGAGTCCCTCTCCTGTTTTGCCTGAATCGGCTCCCTCCCTCCCGAGCGCAGGACGTGCCGACCTGCGACCTGAACATATCCGCGACGCCGTTATCCGGCTCGCGGGAAACTCGCAGGATGGTATCCAGACTGCCGGTGCGTTCCTGGCGCGACTCGCCGGGCGCAGTGCGCAGGATGTGATGACTTACATGACGATTCCGTCCACGATCTCGGGCGGACCCTCAATTTTCCAAGTCCGCATTGGCAGTGGCGAAGTGCTTTCGGCGGGCGACGAGGCGGATTTCCTGGTCGCCTTTTATCAGCACAGCTACGAGAGCCATATCGAGTTTCTGCGCGAGGGCGGTGTGCTCCTTTACGACTCGGATCAGGTTCAGCCGAACCTGGAGGACAAACGGTTCGTGAACGTGGGCGTGCCTATCACCGGGCTTACGATTGAGGCGCTTGGCGGTACGGCCAAAGACAAAGGTAAAAACGTCTTTGTGCTCGGCCTGCTGGCCAAGATCTTCAACCTGGACACTGAGAAGCTCAAGGGCCTGATCCGGGAACGCTTTGGCGGAAAGAATGAGAGCATCGTCAACGCCGCGCTCACGGCGTTTCAGGCCGGTTACGCCTTTCCGGTAGGCAACGTTCTTTCGAAACGCTACGAGTTCGAGCCCAGCCCGAGGACGTCAGGTCGCGCCCAGGTCACGATGGACGGCAACCAGGCGCTGGCCTACGGATTGATCGCCGGGGGCGTGCGTTACGGGGCCGGGTACCCCATCACGCCGTGGTCCTCCATCATGGAAATCCTTCGCTCAGAACTGCCGAAGTATGGGGGCTTGTTTGTGCAGGCGGAAGATGAGCTTGCCGCGGTCTCGTTAGCGCTCGGGTTTTCCTATGCGGGGTTTCTGGCGGTGACCGGGAGCGCCGGCCCGGGCATATCCCTCAAGACCGAAGCCATTGGCTGGGCGTCGATGGCCGAGATGCCACTGGTGATCGTAAACGTGCAACGGGGCGGCCCGAGCACCGGATTGCCAACCAATGTTGAGCAGAGCGACTTGTACCAGGCGATCTTCGGGAGTCACGGCGACAGCCCGCGCGTGGTCCTGGCTGCGGCAACGGTAGAAGATTGTTTCTACATCGCCCTGGAAGCGACCCGGATCGCACGAAAATACAGTACGCCGGTCTTCATTCTGAGCGATGGCTCTCTCGCCACTCGCATCGAAGCTTTCGACGAACCGAACCTGAACGAGGTGATGCGAGACCCGGCGCCGGACCTTACGCCGCGCGCGCCTGAGTTCAAACCGTATGCGCTCGATCGGATCACGCGGCATGCGCCGCCGGGAACGCGTATGCTCGATGGAAAATATCCCGTCGTCACCGGTCTGGAGCACGACGAACTCGGGCATCCAACCGCACAGCCAAAGTTACACGCGGGCATGACGGCTAAACGCCGCAGCAA
>DATJKY010000165.1:0-3551 GCA_035490955.1 Terriglobia bacterium
AGAACCTTGGTGGGATCAAACCGCAAGCCGCTGGCGGGGTCAGACAGCCCCTGCACCCGATAGGCGTAAAGCTACCCCGGCTGCACGGCGGGCACGAATACGTGCCAATAATGGTAGCTGCGGTTGGTCGTGGCGTCGATCGGAATGACGCGTGCGGGCCGGGAGTCATCCTCCCGGTCAAAGAGCAGCAACTCCACGCCGGAGGCGTTCCGCGAAAAGACGCTGAAATTGACACCACCAGGAACGACCGTGGCGCCCAGAGGAGAGCTCCGACCCGTAATCTCAGCGTAGTTCGCTGCCGCTGACATCTTTTCGACAACGGCTTGCTCGAGGATAATACTCATAGATCGGCCTGCTCCCACAGGCGAAACCCTCCCAGGAAGGCATTAGCATTGTCGCCCCGCCGGCAACCCTGAGGCAACTCTTCCAATTCCTTGACGTTGCCTCCCCCCAGAACTACGTCATCGGGTTCGAGGGCGGCGATCAGGCGGGCCACCACGTCCTCGACATAGAGTCGCCACTTCCTTTTCCCGTACTTCTCTAACCCGCGCAGGCCCACGTAGTCCGAGTAGGTCGCCCCCTTGTAGGGAAGGTGTCCAAGTTCCATGCCTTCCACGATGCCATCCACAACCATGGCGGAGCCGAAACCGGTTCCCAAGCCCAGGAAAAGCAGCTTGCCACCCCGATAGCTTCCCAAGGCTTGCATGGCCGCATCATTGATCACTTTGACCGGACGCCCGAATGCCTTTCGAAAGTCAAAACCGACCCACCCGGGTCCGAGGTGATGCGGTTCCGCCACCGGCCAGCCCTGAAGAACCGGCCCGGGATAGCCGATCGACACCACATGATAATCCCACCCTCGAGCAAGCTTCTTGACTCCGCAGACCATTTGTTTAGCTGTCAGCGTCGGTCCGGAAGGAAACATCCGAGAAGTGCCTTCTCCAGTGGCAAGAGTCTTGACGTGGGTCCCGCCCGCATCAACCACCAGCACGTTCATACTGCAGGCCTCAGTCCACAAAATTGCCGATTTTCGATTGACGCTTGCCGACGAATTGGGTTAGGGGTCACGGTACGGCTTCCATCATCCTGTCAGTGTGCTCACCTCGAAAACCCCCCAACCGGTTGGAGGTTTTCGTCAAGTCCCGCAGCCATTGGAAGCCCGGCGCCGACAACATATCTTCGGTACACCGCCAGCGCCAGTTGCCTTCAGCGCGGCCGGGGACGTTCATGCGCGCTTCTCTCCCTAGGTTGAGGAGGTCCTGAAGTGGAGCCATCGCGAGCGCAGCCACGGACGACCAAGCCAAGCCCATCAACGCCGAAGCGGCCTCGCCGCTCTCGCCTGCCGGTCGCTTCAGGTACTTCCACAGGTTCCGTCGCTGGTCCTCCGGCAAGTCTTCAAACCAACCGCGAGTCGTGGGATTGTCATGGGTACCGGTGTACACCACCGTGTTGGTGACGTAGTTGTGCGGCAGGTACGGGTTATCGGAAGAGCCGTCGAAGGCGAATTGGAGGACGCGGGTGCCCGGCAGGTGGAACTGGTCACGGAGCGCACGCACGTCAGGCGTGATCACCCCTAAGTCCTCGACGATAAGCGGCAGAGCACCTAACTCTCTCTGCACCGCTTGAAAGAAATCGGCGCCCGGACCGGGGACCCACTTTCCCGACTGTGCGGTCGGTGCTCCGGCCGGTACGTGCCAGGCGGCCGCGAACCCACGGAAATGGTCCAGGCGAATTGCGTCTACGTGCGCGAGCAGGGCCCGCAAGCGGTCGATACACCAACGATAATCGGTCCGTCGAAGAGCCTCCCAGTCATAAACGGGGTTGCCCCAGAGCTGTCCCTGGGCGCTGAAGTAGTCAGGAGGCACGCCGGCAACGAAGCGCGGCCGGCGCTGTTCGTCCAACAAGAACAGCTCCGGGTTGGCCCACACGTCACTCGAGTCGGGAGAGACAAAGAAGGGCAGGTCGCCGATCAAGCGCACGCCCTTGGCGTGGGCATGCTCCTTGAGACGCTCCGCCTGGCGGAGCAACAGAAATTGTGCAAAGCAAACTTGATTGGTCTGGCTCGCCAAATCTCTCCTGGCTTGAGCCAGTGCTTGGGGTTTTCGTTGGACCAGATCTGTTGGCCATTGAAGGTAATAGGAGTCGTTGTATTTGGCTTTCAGCGCCCGGAAGAGGGCGTAGTCTTCCAGCCAGTGCGCCTGGTCGTGGCAAAATTGCTCATAGGCGGGCCGCAGGTCTGGGCGCATTCCGCCGCTGAAGTTGGTCCACGCCCGTTCGAGCAACCCGTGTTTGAACGAGATCACGGCATTGTAATCGATGGTGGAGGCGGAGAATGAGTGACCCGCACAGTCGCTCCCTTTCAGCAGACCGTCCTCCATCAGGTAGTCGGGGCTGATCAGCAGCCCATTACCGGCGAAGGACGAAAGGGACTGATACGGTGAGTTGCCGTACCCGGTAGGCCCCAGCGGCAGGGCTTGCCACCAACTTTGACCTGCTTCGTGGAGGCGGTCGACCCAAGCGAACGCCCCCGGCCCCACGTCGCCAATACCGTAATAGGAGTGCAGCGACGTGACGTGCAGCAGCAAGCCGGAGGCGCGGTATTCCGGAGGAAACGGCGGCAGAGTGACAGTGTCGCGGCTCATGCGCGTCCTTTCGAGGAATTCAGTGCGTTATTCCCAATTTCCTCATCATGATTCTGCTCGAGTCAGCAGCTACGCGGATGACAGTCTCTAGTAAAAACCTTGGGTGTCCCGCTTGACGCTGACTTTTCCCGCGTAGCGTCGCGAGATAAAGACGAAATAGACGGTTGCCAAAGCGAAGCCCACTGGCCACCAAACGGAGGCGAGAAGCAAAGCGCTCCGGCTGGAAGCCACGGCGTAGGCGGTCAGCGAATTCTCAGGCGCAAGAGTCGAATAAAGCATCACCGGAAAGATAGCCGCGCCTCCGGTAGCCAACAAACCCACCAGGAGAAAATTCGACCCAACGAAAGCCCGCATTTCGCGGCGAGCAGAGAGGCCCGAAATCAGCGTGCAGGTCGAGATGATGACCACGAGCAATCCCAGCCAGCAAAAAGGATTGTAAATCGCGTGCCCGGGCAGGTCGGGACGAACGACCCACGACTCAATCGAGATCGCGAGAAAGAGCGGAGCAACCGCCGCCCAGAGACATTTCGCCCACCTTGCGCTACGGTCATGGACCGGGCCTTCCGTCTTCAGCGTTAGATAGGTCGCACCATGAGCCGCCAGCATGACCGCCGCGAAGACCGCAGTGGATACCGTGTACCAGTCGAGCAGCCCCACATGGCCGCGCACCCTGAAATCGGTGAAAAATGCCATTGAGAAATTCCCATGGGCATCGAGCGGAACGCCCCGCGCCAGGTTGCCTGCCGCCGCGCCGAAAAGGATTGCAAGGAGAAAATTGGAAAACACGAAAACGGAATCCCAGAAACCCTGCCAAAGGCGATCGTTGATGTGTCCGCCAACTTCGAGAGAAATCCCGCGCAGAATCAGGCCCCATAAAATCAAAAAGAGCGCAAGGTAATAGCCGGCAAA
>DATJKY010000166.1:0-7855 GCA_035490955.1 Terriglobia bacterium
CGGAAACAGCCCTCCCTGGTACAGAAGTGACCATGCCTGCCCTGAATAGACTAGTACTCCGTTGCGTAAATAAGCGTACCTTGGATTTGTATCATGGCACGGCTTCAGCCTGGCTTCAGCCGTGCCGAAACACGCCGGGAAAGGAGGCCGGCTTTAGCCGCTGACAGCGGCTAAAGCCCGATCAATGGCGACGTCCTTGCGGCACGACTAAAGTCGTCCCCTGATACACCGTCCTGCCAATCTGTGTAATCAGTCCAAGACATACGTACGCTAATCTACACAACTAAAAGGGGTGCCCCCTACGTCGGCGGGTGGCCCAGGATTTGCAGGAACTCCTGAGCCCTGGCAGCGACATCCGGATGCTTCAACAAGTCGCTGATCACGGCAACCGCGTCAGCGCCCGCGTCGATCACGGCGCGGGCGTTCTCAACCGTGATCCCGCCGATGGCCACCAGAGGCTTGCCGGTTACCTTTCTCGCCGCACGCACGCCCTCCAAGCCCACAGTCGGATCTGGCCGCTCCTTGCTCTCGGTTCGGAAGACAGGCCCGAAGGCAATGTAATCGACTGAAGAACGGTCTGCCTCCTCCACCTGGGTGATGGAATGGGTTGACGAGCCCACGATCATGCCCGGGCGGAGCACTCGACGCACCAGTTCGACAGGCAAGTCCTCTTGCCCCAAGTGTACGCCGTCCGCCCCGGCCACGAGGGCCACGTCGGCGCGGTCGTTGACAATGAAAGTGGCGTGACATTCCTGAGCCCGCTCGGCGAGTTGCCGGCTGGTGTCAAAGAGTTGCCGGGGCGAACCCTCCTTGTTCCTGTACTGGATTATCTCTACGCCTGCCGAGACGAACATGTCGAAGATGGCGAGTGGAGAGCGTTGTTCCACTTGCGTGGCGTCGATTATGGCGTAGAGGCGAGCAAAGTTATGAATTGTCAATGCTCCCTCTCCTCCCCCGACGGCAGTCGCGGCGGAGCGTTTTATTGAAAGCGAGTGGCTTACGCGTGAATTTCGAAGTTGCAATGGCCCTTGATCTCGGTAATGCCTCTGTGCCCTCGGTGGTCAGAAAGGCCTCAAGACAGAGGTCACTGAGACGCTCCGTGTTAAGGCTTGAGAAGCCGGAGGACACAGAGAACCCCGTTTCGGCTGCGGGAAAGCAGATCCTTCGGTCGCCGCGGCAATCCTCTGGATGACATGTGATTCTGAGGAGGACCGTGCTCGCGCTGGAATCGCGAAGCTGTGATCGACCACAGTCCAATGGCGAGCTTCGGCGCCTGCGCCGAGGCAAAAGGCTGTGGGGTGTGAGCGCCAAGATTCTGTTTTGTTGATGCCACAGTTTAGCTGTCAGCCCACGTCTTGGTTTTCTGCCGCCAGATTAGCGCACAACCTTCGCCAGCTCCAATTTGAGGAGTCCGTCCACCAGTCTACCTGACGTCCTGGATGGATCGACCTTGGCAGGAAGCTCAAGCGTGTGAAACAGAGCTACGGGAGCTCGGCTAGGGTACCTGTCTGCACGCGGTGGCTTTGGATCCAGCTTCCCCGAGATGGTGACACGCTGAGGCTCAACGCCGACTTTGATTTCCTCCGGCCTGAAGCCCGGAACCTCCGCCGTCACCACAACCTCTCGATCGGTCTCCCAAGTCTCGACTTTCAAGGGATGCAGTAACTCTGACTCAGCGCGGAACCAGTCCGCAAGATCATTTCCGTGCTGGTAACCACGTGCTTCAAAGAGTTCGTAGGCGCGACGTGCCAGCGCCTCGCGAATGTTCGAGGCGAACTCAGCTAGACCCTCACCCGAAACGATCTGGATTCTCCCATTTTCTTGCCCGTGTTTCACGCTTTTCTCCTTGGCCAATCGGCTTCCGCTTCTGGACCTGGGGCCCCGCTTGGTCCCGAGCGCTTAGGCCCCAGTGAAAACGGGCGGGACGCTCCACGCTCCCAGCCTACCCGAACGTTCCCGGCGACCCTCGTCAAGCGACGGCAGCACAGGCTCTGGCCGTTCAGCCGACGCTTCTCAGGGCTATTCTAACAAGATTCAGGACAAAGCTCGGGTAAATCCCGAACCACGTCAAGGCAACACCGAGCCCGACCAGAACAAACCTTCCGCTAAGCGCAAGCGAGAATGGCGAAGGTCAGGGAAAATCGCTCGGAGGTGAAAGGTTCCGCTCCCATTCAAAAAAAACCGCATCAGCAGCGCACACACGCTGCCTTTTGAAACCGTCGCACAGATGCCGTGGCCGGCGCGGTGTCGTCGTACACGTCGGGCGTCCAAAGGTGGAAGGGTACGAGAGCGAGCGTGAAGCCAAAGCCGGTGATGATCAGCGCGGTGCCCGCCAGAATCAGGGTTTGATGGAGATTGTCACTTCCCTCCATGCAAGCCCTCAGTTGAGTGAACTCCATGCTGCCGACTTGAGCGTAGAAGAGCGCCTTGCCGAAGAGCAGGAAGGCTGCGGAAGACATTGCGAAGACCAGGTGCTTGATCCCGGCTCGAACAGCCATGCTTCGATCCCGATGGTAAGCAGTCAAGGCATACTACGCGACGCTGAGCCACTCCAGCCCGAGGGAAAGCGAAACGAAGTGGAAAGCAACCACTATCATCACCGAGATGGAACTCCCGGCAACGAGTATCAAAGCAGACGCGCGAGCAGGTCACTACCGTCCTGCGTGCCTTATGAAACTTCGTTTCTAAATTAATTTGGTGGACAACCATACCCGGATGATCACCGAAATGGACTTCAGCGGCTAGACTGAGAGGATCGTGTTCAGGTGTTCAGCAGGTCCCATTGCAAACGGCGCGTCTGGAGAATAAGCTATTCCAGGCCCAATGAGTTGAGGGGCGACTTTTACGTGGTCCTTCGCTCATCGCCGTGCGAGCCGTACGAATCGTTGGCGATTTGCAATGCTATTCCCTTAGGGAGGCAAGTGGACATGAGGGTTGTCACTGGCGTCTTCAAGTCGCGAGCTGCTGCCGAGCGCGCCGTTCTGAACTTGCGGTCGATTAGCGTGCCCAAGGATAAGATCACTGTGCTGGTTCCCGGAGGGACCCGGGAAGACCTGCAGTCTGTCCCCATAGGCGCCGCCGAACCACCTGGGATTGGGAAAGCCTTGGGAGGAGTCGTAGGTGCTGCGGTGGGGTTGGCTGGTGGGCTCGAGCTTGGTGCAGTCGCGAGCGCCTTCATTCCCGGTGTCGGATCCGTCATAGCCGCGGGGCTGATGGGAGCCGCGCTTCTGGGACTCGCCGGAGGAAGCGTGGGAGCTATAGCCGGCGACGCACTCGAGAACGGCCTAACAGAAGGGCTGCCCGAGGACGAGTTGTTTGTATACGAGGATGCTCTTCGAAAAGGGCGGACCGTCGTGCTCGCCTTTAGCGATGATGAAGCCACGGCTGAATCGGCGCGCCATGTCATCGAGGCAGAAGGAGCCGAGAGCGTTGACGCGGCGCGCCAAGCATGGTGGATGGGTCTCCGCAGCGCAGAGCAAGAGCACTACTCCAGCTCACGTAGGGATTTCGAGCAGGACGAGAAGTTTTACAGGCTTGGATTTGAAGCCGCTTTACACGCCAGAACCCGATGTAAGGAGTACGATCAAGTCTTAGCTGAAATGGCGAACGATCTAGAGGAACTTCAGCAGCGTTACCCCGACTCCGACCTCGAAGAACCTTTCCGTCACGGATACGAGCGCGGCCGAGCACATTACCAGGGCCTGTGCAACAAACGGGGCAATGAGAGTGTTGCGTCCCCGGATCATTGAGTTGTTGAGCCCACCTAATTAGCCATCGCCTCATCTCGATGACCGGACGCGGTAGTTCCTTTCAGACCCAGTTCGCCTCTCTGATTCTAACGTCTTGGTGGCCCACATCTTAGCTGTCGCCATCTGCTCACGCCCAGCGCGGATTACAGCGGCAGGCTGCAACGGGCATGGCATTGCTGCACTCTAACATAGTGAAATACAGATGTATATGAAGGTAGAGGTGGTTTTGTTCAAGCAGTCCAGCACACCTGAAGTTCGGTTTTACCGGGATGCAAACTTGTCGGCCAAGCGCCAGTTCGACTTGGCGACCCAGGCAGGGAGATTCGGCAGACCAAAGTCTATGCCGACATCCAGGACCACAGCCAGCTCATCACCGAAATGGATCTTAGCGGCTGGACCGAGAAGTTCATTTTCAGTCGCTGCGATGGGGCTACTAGCACCTGATACTGGTGCAGCGCAGGTTAGAACGAGGAGGTCAATTTGGACAAAGAGCGCGCTTGCATTTTGCTTTCACTCCTTTCGTTGTTCAGTGCTTTACCGGCGCACGCAGATTGGCACTTTATCGGTCCCGTTGTGCCCTCGCAGCCTACGGGTAACCAAATCACACTTGGGAGCTCTCAGGCGCTGGTAAGCATTACTGCACTGGCGTCGGACCTCGTTCGAGTTCGCATGACACCGGGAGCCCGGTTCGGCCCGGATTATTCGTACGCCGTCATCAAGACCGACTGGCCCGAGCTTCGGGTGGAATTCTCTGGCAGCGGCAACGCCCGAGTTGTACGAACACCGGAGCTGGAGGTTCGGCTGCAGTTCGCGCCCTTCCGCATTTCTTTCTACGACCGCAGCGGCCACCTGATCGCCAAGGATGCGGACCGCCTGGGAATGGCTTGGGACGGAGCCCGGGTGCATTGCTGGAAGTGGATGCCGTCGGACGAGCAGTATTTCGGTCTTGGCGAGAAAAGTGGCCAGCTCGAGAAGCGCGGGCACGCTTACGTCATGTGGAACACCGACGCATACGGGTGGGGCAATTCCACAGACCCGCTTTATGAAAGCGTCCCATTCTTTATCGGCCTGCGCGGCGGACGCGCTTACGGTTTGTTCTTTGACAACACCTGGCGCTCTTCGTTTGATATGGGCGTCGAAGCACCAGACCAGTACTCGTTTGGCGCCGAGGGTGGTGAGCTGAACTATTATTTCTTCTACGGCCCTGACCCCAAGAAAGTAATACAGCGCTACACGGAGCTTGTGGGCCGCATGCCATTGCCTGCACGCTGGGCCATCGGGTATCATCAATCCCGCTACAGCTACTATCCTGAGAGCTGTGTCCGCTTCATTGCCGACAATTTCCGCCAGCGCCAGATCCCTTGTGACGCCCTGTTCCTGGACATCGACTATATGGACGGCTACCGCGTTTTCACCTGGGATAAGTCGCGCTTTCCGGATCCACCACGCCTGCTCGCCGACCTACGGAAGCAGGGATTCAAGGTGGTAACAATCATCGATCCAGGCATCAAAGTCGACCCGAATTACCGGGCCTACGCTCAAGGGGTCGCGGAGGGCAACTTCGTAAAAAAGCCGGATGGCCAGCTATACATCGGAAAAGTATGGCCCGGTGATAGTGCTTTTCCCGATTTCACTTCGGAAAAAGTGCGCGCGTGGTGGGGCTCTCTCTACAAAGGACTGATCGACGATGGCGTTGCTGGCTTCTGGAACGACATGAACGAGCCATCTATCTTCGATGTTCCCTCCAAGACCATGGACCTGGATGCAATCTTCGACGATCACGGCCTCCACAGTCCGCACGCTAAGATCCACAACGTTTACGGCATGCTGATGTCCGAGGCAACGCGTGCGGGCACCCTGGAACTGCGACCCAATGAGCGGCCGCTCGTGATTACGCGGGCTACGTACGCTGGCGGCCAGCGGTATGCGGCCGTCTGGACGGGCGATAATTCCAGCCTTTGGGAACACCTGCGCCTCAGCCTGCCCGAGCTCATGACCATGGGTCTCTCCGGCCTCACGTTTGCGGGGGCGGATATTGGCGGGTTTGCGCTAAGCCCCAGCGCCGAGCTCTACACGCGCTGGCTGGAAGCAGGAGTTTTTTACCCCTATTGTCGCACCCACACCGAGAAGGGGAGCCGGAACCAGGAGCCGTGGTCGTTTGGCAACCGCATGGAGGAGATTAACCGGCGCGCTGTTGAGCTGCGATACCGCTTGATGCCTTATCTTTATGACGCTTTCCACGAGGCCGCGGAAAGCGGCTTGCCGGTTATGCGGGCGCTCTTGCTCGATTACCCGGACGATCCACAGGCGGTTGGCCAGAACTACGAGTTCCTGTTCGGCGATGACCTGCTGGTGGCGCCCGTTGTGAAGTCTGACGAAAGGGAATGGGATGTCTATCTGCCGCGTGGCGTCTGGTACGATTTCTGGACTGACCAGCGTTACACAGGTCCCCGGCACGTAAACGTGGAGGCACCCCTCGACCGCGTTCCGGTCTTCGTCCGAGGCGGGGCCATCATTCCTACGCAACAGGTAGTTGAGTACACAGACCAAGCTCCTGTCGACCCGCTGACTTTCGAAATCTACCCGGCAGGGAACTCTACGCGTGAATATTATGAAGATGACGGCCTGAGTTTTGATTACCAGCGCGGCGTTGTCCTGCGCGAGCAAGTAAGTTCGGGCGAGAGGGATGATACTGTGGCTTTGCATTTGTCCGCACGAGAAGGCTCCTATACGCCGCCTGCACGCTCCCTGATGTTTAAGGTCCATGCTGTGCGAACAAGGCCTCGAAAGGTAGAGATCAACGGCCGGGCCCCTCAGGCCTACCCCTCAATCGCGGCGATGACTGGAGCCCTCGAGGGCTGGGTCTACGATGAACTTGCCATGACGGTTTCTATCAAATTGCAGGACCGGGGCATAGCGGTGTCGGCAGCCATTGAAAGGCAGGTGCCCAATGGCGAGTAATTCCTCTAGAGCGCGCTGACTGTCAGGACAGCGCCACCGGAGCTGGCTGGCTGCAGGCTTTTTTCATGTTGCAATGGCGCGCGCTCTCGGGCGGGGTTATGGCTTGAATCCGAAGCAGTGTTCAGCATGAACCAGGGTCCACCACCCAGCATTGAAAACAACTAGACCACGGCCCTCGCCTCTTGGGGGAGGGTGGCGATCCCGCAGTCGCGGGAGAGCCGGGTGAGGGATTCAATCGGCTCTTTTCGAAAATAGCGGAAGACAGGCGTAAACGAAAACGCTTATCTAGCGGGCATTTCTCCAAGCAACCAATATGAACGGGCGTCCAACGTCTGCAGGTCGCCATGGCGATTCTTTGGCGGCCACGGTGAAGTTGCGCCTTGAGAGTGACGACGAATTGGAATTGGGCCTGCAGCAAGTTAGCGGACAGGAGGACCCCTCGATGGACAAGTACTGGCAGCGTTCAGAAGCGCGCCTTGCTCGTAAAGTCCGCCGGCTTCGGCGAGCCGAGTTGCCCCTGGACACAGCTCGACTCGCATGCTATCTGATCGGAAAAACTCTCGTGCACAACCTTCCTGGGGGCACGGTGAGCGGGCGCATCGTGGAGACCGAAGCCTACGTAGTGGGCGATAGAGCTGGACACGCTTATTGTGGTCGCACTCCACGCAATGGGGCGCTCTATCTTGAACGCGGACACGCGTACGTCTACCTTATCTATGGCTTGCACTACCTCCTTAATGTCACGAGCGAGCGACTCGGGGTAGGCGCTGGAGTTTTGTTGCGCGCCCTGGAGCCTCTAGACGGCATCGCTCTCATGAGGCGCGGCCGTGGTGCCGTGAGACTCGTCGACCTCGCTCGCGGTCCGGGCCGGCTTACGGACGCCTTACGAATCGGTTCGCGACACGACGGGCTGGATCTGTGCGGCGGCGGGCCGCTCTGGCTGGGAACAGCGCGGACGCCCACCGGTGTCATCGGTCGGAGCGAGCGCATTGGCATTACAAAGGAAGCTCACCGCCTACTGCGCTTTTACGAGCAGGGCAATCCCTTCGTGAGCGGTCCGAACCGATAGCACGCGCAAGTCGGGTTCGCCAGCAACGACACGGTGAAAACCGATTTTGTCATGTCTCCGTGCTCGACGGTCTTAG
>DATJKY010000167.1:0-17005 GCA_035490955.1 Terriglobia bacterium
CTTGGGTATCGGGAGTCGGGCACGCTCTCTTTAAGAAGATGCCCGGCTGAAGCCGGCCTCTACGAGCGGCAAACTCGGGCTTTCACACAGACTCTTCAGCCCTGCCGAAAAGCGGCAGCAAGCTACCGCTTAGTGACAAGAGTTCGCGTAATTATGTCTTGTATCAGGGCACGCCTTCAGGCGTGCCGCAACGCAGCGCCCCAATGATCGCCAAGGCCTTTAGGCCCTGAGGGATGGGGTGGCAACGCATTATGAAAGGGCGCCCTTTTGAGGGTATGGTTCGTTTGGTGGTACTCGCCACCAAACTTACCGCACAAAGGAGCACCCTATGAACAGTATCAAGTATATCGGTATGGACCTTCATTCGGCGACCATCAGCACTGCGGTGGTCAATGAGGCCGGAAAATTGAACATGGAGGCGACGATTGCGACCGAAGCGGCCGCTGTCCTCGACTTCATCGCCGGTGTACAAGGGACCCTGCATGTGACTTTCGAAGAAGGCATCCATGCGGCCTGGCTCTACGAGCTGCTGCTGCCCCACGTCGCTGAGGTTGTGGTCTGCGATCCGCGGCAACTGCCGCGCCACAGGGGAGAGAACAAGAACGACAAGATCGACGCCCAGCAGTTGGCCCAATGGCTCCGGCTGGGCGTTCTGAAACCGGTTTATCACCGCCCCACGGGATTGCGCACCTTGAGAGAGTTGGTCCGCAGCTACCGCACCTTGGTCAGCGATGCGACGCGAGTCATGAACCGACTGAAGGCCATCTACCGGGCACGAGCCATCGCCGCGAAGGGAGCGCGAGTTTACTCGCCGCGCTACCGGGAGGGGTGGCTGAAACAATTGCGCGAGCCGGGCGTGCATCATCGGGCCGAACTGCTCTACCGCGAATTGGACCTGCTGCTGTCGCCGCGCCAGGAGGCCAAGAAGGCCATGCTCGCCGAGAGCCGAAAACACGCGGCGCAGAAGATTCTGCTCAGCATTCCGACCCTGGGGGCGGTGCGCGTGGCGGTTCTGATGGCGGTGATCCAGACGCCTCATCGGTTCCGCAGGAATCGGAAGCTGTGGACCTACACCGGCCTGGGCCTGGTGACCCGATCGAGCGCCAACTACCGCCTGGTGGAGGGCCAACTGACGCGCGCGCGGAAGCCCGCGCTGATCCTGGGCCTGAATCTCAATCATAACCATGTGCTGAAGGAGATCTTCAAAGACGCTGCCGCCACCGCCGTCTCGCGGCAGGGACCGTTTCGGGAATTCTACGCGCGCCAACTCGCCACGGGGAAGGATCCCGAGATCGCGCGCGTGATCGTGGCGCGGAAGCTGGCCACCATCGTCTTGACCCTTTGGAAGAAAGGAGAACGTTTCAACGCTGAGCATCTGAAGCCACAAGCCGCTTGAGCGTCGGACGGAAGCCCATCGGATCGTCGGCATGCTTCTGCCGGTCGAAGTCCTTCGGTTCGGCTGACGCTCAGGTTCGAGGGTGAGTCTCTTTTTAGCCGTTAGGCCCTGTGTCGCCTCCGCGACCGAGTCTCCTCGGCAACCCTAGGCCCCCTCGCACAACCCCATAAAGCCATAGGCGCGAGTCTCTGATAGAACCATGCGTTGGCACTGACCAACCGGTTAGGCTTGTCCAGCTTCAGCCACTGCAGGCGCTGTCACGACCGCCGCATGCAACACCGACTTTTCGAATCTCGCTCGTGCTGCCTTGCTTCGCCCCCTCGTGCCGAGGGAAGCGGCGCAGGCCGAGGGAGCTCAGCGCCACGTCGTCGCTGTGGAAATGACGCCCCGTGGAAACCGTGGAAAAGTCTGCCCTCGGCAAGTATAGTAGCCTCGGAGTTCTCGGACTTTTCCACGGTTTCCACCGCGCTTGGAAATCGCGCCAAAAACAAAGGCGCGCGATTTCCACATTCCCACAGCGACGGCGGCGGTGCTCGCTCTCGCCTCTGCCTACAAGGCAGAAGAACGGCGTTCGGTCGCGGCCAACTCGACAATCGGGGCTGGCTGTCAAGACAAAAGAACCCGCAGCCGGTCGGCGGTGAAATGTTTCTCTTGACATCCCCTTTCATAGTACTAGCAGCGCGCTTTCAGCGCGTGTTTCCCAAGTCAGGAGTCCCGAATGTTGCGGATTCCGGGAGAAACCTTAACTCTAAAGGAGATGCTCTCGTATGAAAAATCAGCTCTCGCGAGCACTTTGGGCGGAAGAAATCGCTGTTGCAATCATTCTGGTAACGTTAGCCGGTTCGGCGGCTGTGGCTCAGAACCCGGAAATCCAGCAGAAGATCCAGCAGTCGGTTGCAGAGAACCAGCAACGCCTCGCCCACTACACCTGGCAGGAGCAGCAAACCGTCAGTCTAAAGGGGGACGTGAAAAGCCAAACTTTGTACCAGGTCCAAATGGGGCCCGACGGCAAGCCGCAGAAGACACAACTGAGCGCTCCCCCTCCGCCGCCCTCGGGCCGTCGCATGAAGCAACATATTATCGAAAAGAAGACGGCGGAGCTGAAGGACTACGCGCAGCAGATCTCGGCCCTGGTGCATAGCTATGTGCCGCCCAACCCCCAGAAGATGCAGCAGGCTTTCCAGCAGGGGAGCGCATCAATCAGCAAGGCCGGCCCCGATAGGGTTCAAATGACCTTTACGAACTACAACATGCAGGGCGACTCGATGAAACTCGTTTTCAACACCGTCCAGAGGGGGATCCAGAGTGTTGACGTGTCGTCCTATCTAAACAACGACCCGAAGGATGCCGCGACCTTCACCGCCCAGTTCTCCAAGTTGCCGGACGGGACCAACTACATGTCCTCCGCCACGGTGAACGGCGAGAAGGAGCACCTCACCATCCAGATCCAAAACATGAACTACCAACCGCTGTAGCGGCGGGCTTCAGCCCGGCACACCTTGTGTGCTGTGGGCGCGGCCGGACTCGCCACGACGGACGGTGGTAAAATCTGACAGTGACTCAATCTGCAGTTGAAGAAGGAGAGAGTCATTACAAGGGAGGAAATTATGATGCAGGTGAAGATGAAGAAGTCGGTTCAAATCGTGGCGGGGCTCTGTGTGACCCTGCTTGGTTGTTGCGGCCTCGGCCTGGCGCAAGATGTCACTTACAACTTCATGCCGGGCACCAACTTTTCACAATTCCACACCTTCAAATGGGTGACGATTCCGGGCGGCCCACACCCTAATCAGATTACCGACCAGGAAATTCAAAACGCCGTCGTGGGGCAGTTGACCGGAAAGGAGCTCACCCAAACCCAAGCCGATAACGCTGACCTATACGTTGGCTACCAGGTTGCGCTGGACCAGGAAAGGCAGTGGAACGCCTTTGGAATGGGTGGAGGCTTCCGTTTTGGCGGCATGGGAACTGCAACGAGCTCTACCATCACTAATGGTACGCTGGTCGTCGACATTTACGACGCAGCTAACAAACAGTTGGTGTGGACCGGAAGGGCAACCAAGACCCTAAGCCCGAGCAAGAATCAGGAGAAAAACCTGGAGAACCTGAACAAAGGCATCGCGAAGCTGATGAAAAACTTTCCTCCGCCGATGAAGTAGGGCTATGAAGTAGGGCTATGAAGTAGGAATGGTTCGGCGGCAGGCTCAGGGTTGGCATGCCGTCGACGTTGCCAACCCGACCCACCAAGAGGAAGAGGACACGGTCAGGCGGGAAGCCCTTATCGAGGGGGGATCCGTAGCACTTGAACGTGTCTTCTTCGCGTGTCGCGAAGATTTTTCCTGATCCCGGTGGTGCCTTTGCACCCTCTGTGCCCACTACAAGCCTCAACACGGAGGTCACCGAGACGCTCCGCGTGTTCAGTGTTAAGCTTGAAAACCACAGAGGACACCAGAGAGTCGGCCGATCCCTCGCTGCCAGGAAAATAGCCGAGGTCGCTCGTGGAAACAAAAGACTTAGCACCATACAAGCCTATTTTCATGCGCAGTTGAGAGCCGAAGGCTCATGGAATCTTCGCTCGGGATGACATGATTGGAGGCTTTTTCAGCAGTCTGTGAGCCTAGAAATCCTGTCGGGTTATTCCTAGCTTCCTCATTTTGGAATTCAGCGTAGTGCGCTTCAGCCCGAGGCGGGCTGCAGCGCCGTGAGGGCCGCCGATGACCCCCTGTGTGCCGCGCAGAACCCGCAGGATGTGCTCGCGCTCTGCGGCTTCAAGGGTTGCGGAGTTTGGGACAGGTTCCCCTTCGGCCATCGGTCTTAACTCGGTGAGGGGAACGTAAAGTACCGGGCCTCGCGACAAAATCACGGCGCGCTCGATCAGATTCTCCAACTCGCGCACGTTACCCGGCCAATGCCAGCGCGCCAGGGCTTCCAGGGCTTCGGGAGGAATAGTGTCAATCCGCTTTTTCATTCGTTGCGCGTGCTTCTGAGCAAAGCGGAGAGCCAGCAAACGGATGTCCTCAGCGCCGCGTTCGCGCAGGGGTGGGACGGAGATGGGGAAGACTTTAAGGCGGTAGTAAAGGTCACTGCGAAACTGGCGGTCCGCGACCATTTGAGCTAGATCGCGGTTGGTGGCGGCAACGAGGCGAATGTCGACTGGTATGGTGCGAGTGCTTCCCAGTCTTTCGAACTCTTTCTCCTGCAGGACGCGCAAGAGTTTAGGCTGAAGCTCGAGGGGAATGTCCCCCACCTCGTCGAGGAACAAAGTCCCCAGGTGGGCAAGTTCGGCGCGGCCAATCTTTTGGGAAATAGCGCCGGTAAAGGCGCCCCTTTCATGGCCGAACAGCTCGCTTTCAAGCAACCCGCTGGGAATCGCCGCGCAGTTCAACTTCACAAACGTCCGGTTGCGGCGAGGGCTCAAATCGTGTATGGCGCGCGCAATGAGTTCCTTACCGGTCCCCGTCTCCCCCAGAATGAGGACCGTCGCCTCCGTGGGCGCGACGGTCTCCACTTGCTTGAGCACTCGCATTAAGGACGGGCTCTCGCCCACAATCTCCTCGAAGTCGTACTCCGTGCGCAACTCCTCCTCAAGGTACAGTTTCTCTTCAGCCAGCTTTTCCTTCACCTCCGCCACTTGCTGGAACTCCAGGGCGTTGTCGACGGCCAGGGCGATCTGGCTAGCCACCTGGCTGAGCAGGGTCACATCTTCCTGGGCGAACGCCGACCGTCGGCGACTGCCGACGTTCAACGTCCCGAGAGCCTGATCGCGGCTGACCAGTGGCAGGATACACGCGGAGGCGAGGCCCTCCGCCGCAAATCCCCGAGTCATCTCGGAGGGGAAGTGCTGCAGATCGACTGCCTCGATCAGCAGAGGCTTGTGCGAGGCCAGCGCCGCGGCGGCGGGGGAACCTTCCAGGGGCATTACCGCTTCCGGGGCTATAGCGCCCTTGCCGTACGAGTACAGGACCTCGACGCGCAACTCTTTGCCGGCGGCCTGTAACAGGGCTAAGCTGGCGAATTCGTGCGAGGTCACCTGGCGCAGACTGGCGGAGATGGCTGCAAAGAGCCGCCGTACGTCCAGATTCGTGACCAGGATGTTCGTGATCTGGAGCAGCAGGGCCTCCTGGGCGCGTTTGCGCTCGGTGAAGTCGCGCACCACCTTGGAGAAGCCGCGAAGCAGACCTTTCTCATCCCGCAAGGCAGTGATGGTGACATTGGCCCAGAATCGGGAGCCGTCCTTATGTACCCGCCAGCCTTCATTCTCAATGCGCCCCTCAGCCGCCGCTATCTTAAGCAGATCGGCCGGCCTCCCGCTTTCCTGGTCTTCTTGCGTGTAGAACTGCGAGAAGTGGTGGCCAATGATCTCTTCCGCGCGATAACCCTTGATGCGTTCCGCGCCTGGGTTCCAACTGGCGACGCGTCCGTCGGGATCGAGCATAAAAATGGCATAGTCCTTGGCGCCGTCGACGAGGAGACGAAAGCGCTCCTCGCTCTGCTGCAGCGCTTCTTGGGCCATCTTGCGCTCAGAAATATCGCGGATCACGCTCAGCACTTGAGGGCCCTTCTCCGTTTCTAACGGACTCAGCATGATGTCTACCGGAAACTCACTCCCGTCCTTGCGCCTGCCGTAGAGCTCCAGCCCCATGCCCATGGGCCGCGAGCTAGGGTGGGCGCTGTATTGGGCGCGATGGGAGGGGTGCACAGCGCCGAAGCGCTCCGGCATCAATAGCTCAACCGGCTGTCCCAGCAATTCAGCCCGGTCGTAACCGAACATTTTCTCCATCTGGGTATTGATGCGTAGAATCCGCCCCTCCACGTCTGCGCTCATAATTGCATCGGGGGAGGACTCAAAGAACTTCTCAAACAATGCCCGGCTGCGACCCAGGGCGTCTTCGGCTCGCTTGCGCTCCGTGATGTCGGTGGAGATTCCAGCCACGGCGTACACAGCTCCCGCGGAATCGTAAAGTGGAAACTTGTTGGAAATATAGGTGTGGAGCCCATCTTCTTGAGAAGCAATCTCTTCGAACTCCAAAGACTGCGCAACGCGCATCACTTCCTGATCGTGGGTATGGTAGCGATCGGCCATCTCTCGGGGAAACAGATCGTAGTCGGTCTTGCCGAGGACCTCCGTCCTGCTGACTCCGAACAGGTCCTCAAATCGACGATTAATGCGCAGGTAGCGCCCGTCCGTATCCTTGACGTAGATCACGGCGTTTGAGTTATCGAGGATGCTCTGCAGTTCCTGTTCGCTCATCTTTCTCGCGCAGCTCTCCGAGGAAACGGAAGGGGAGGCGAGCCCCGCGACCGGCTTCCTCGATGTAGTGCCACAAGCTGTTCTAGCGGCCGCCCCGAACGTGATGATCAACATATCATCAGTATCCCGTCGAATCCAGCGGGCCCAGAGCGGTGTCTGCAGGAGTTCAGTCGAGCTACTCAGCCTCAATCATTCGTCCGTCCGATCGACAAGAAATCCGGGGCGAATGCCTGCCTATGGCAGCGTATAATTGGACATTCGACATGTTCTGCCGACTCGCACCTGCTCTTACCTTGGTTGCGCTTGCTGTCGCCCCGGCGGCAGCCCAGCATGAGCGCGGCGAGATTCGTCTCGAGGTTCGAGATCCCCACGGTGGAGGTCTCGTGGCTTCCGTGGACCTCGTGAGTGAGGCGAACCAGCTGCACCGGAGCTTCATGACCGGACAGGACGGCGGTTACGCCGCCCGCGGGCTTCCTTTTGGCAGGTACAACCTACGAGTAACCCACGCAGGATTTCTCTCCAGCGAGCAGTTGGTCGAGGTTCATTCCGAAGTGCCACTCAACATTTCTGTGATCCTTAGTCTAGCACCGGTACAAAGCACTATTAATGTAGGGGACTCTGGCACCCTGGTGGATCCCGGGCAGCCTGCAACAATCTACTCGGTTGGCTCCCAAGCCATCCGTGAGGGGCTTCCGGCCCAGATGGGCCGGAGTCTCTCCGACCTAGTTAACGCGGAGCCTGGCTGGCTTTATGAGGCGAATGGCGTGCTGCATCCCAGAGGCTCCGAGTACGATGTTCAATACGTGGTCAACGGTCTCCCGCTCACGGCGAACCACTCTCCGGCGTTTGCTCCGCCCCTGGAGTCCAACGACGCGGAATCGATGCGGGTTATGACGGCGGGCTTCCCGGCCGAGTATGGCCGGAAGCTTGGCGGTGTGGTTGAGGTGACGGCCCCGAATGACCCGCCTTCCGGCCTCCATGTGATCGCCGCCGCCGGCGGCGGAAGCTTCTCAACAGCAGATGGCTACTTGGGAATCGGGTACGGGCACGGTGCCAACCAGTTCATGCTGACCGGTAATGTTGGTGCGACGGATCGATATCTCGATCCTCCCGTAATTGCCAACTACACGAACCACGGCTCTACGGACGGATTCACGGCGACTTATTCGCGGGACCTTACGGACCGGGACCGGCTCCGGCTTTCCATCCGGCAGGGCGAAGTTCGCTACCTCGTTCCCAACGAACTGGTACAACAGGAGGCCGGTCAGCGTCAGGATGCCACGGCTGCGGAAACTAGCGGCCAAGTCGATTATCAGCGAATTCTGACTCCGGATCTCTTGCTCAGCGCCGAAGGTGGCGCGTTCGAGGAGTCCTTTAACCTTTGGTCCAATGATCTGGCTACACCGATTATCATCAGCCAGCAACGAGGTTTCTGCGAGGGTTACGGCCGTGTAGCTCTGGCGGGGCATCGCGGCAGCAACGACTGGAAGATCGGGGCGGACGCGATCTTCAATCCGGTTCACGAAGCCTTGCAGTACGTGATTACGAACCCTTCGCAGTTCGATCCGAACACAGCCCCACGTTTCAATTTCCACGACCACCTGACCGATGTCGAATTCTCGGCCTTCTTCCAGGACGAATTCCATCGCGCGAACTGGAACGTCAGCTTGGGCGTGCGCTACGACCACTACCGCTTTGTGGTGAACGAATCTGCTTGGAGCCCGCGGGTAGCGGTGTCACGTTATTTCGGTTCCGCGGGCCTTCTGCTTCACGCCGCTTACGACCGGGTTTTTCAGATCCCGGCCATTGAAAACCTCCTGCTCGCGAGCTCCCCTGAAGTCAGTCAGATCAGCAGCCTGGTTCTGCGTCTGCCAGTTCTGCCGGCGCGCGCCAACTATTACGAGTTTGGGCTGACCAAGGGTTTAGGGAGTAAGGTACGGTTCGACGCGAATGTGTTTCGGAGGAACTTTCTTAACTATTCGGACGACAACACGCTGCTTAACACAGGCGTTAGTTTTCCGATTGCGGACGCTAGGGCCCGCATTCAGGGCGTCGAGGCTAAGGTCGAGCTGGCGCAGTGGGGCCGTTTCTCCGGCTTCGCCAGCTACGCCAACCAAGTCGGGGTCGGACAGGGACCGATCACCGGTGGGCTGTTCATTGGCGCCCAGGCGATAGCCGACGTGCCGGACAACAGCCGCTTCTGGGTCTCACAGGATCAGCGCAACACGGCGCGAGCCAAGCTGCGCTTTCAGGCGAACCGCCGACTCTGGCTCGCCGCGGACGGCTGGTTCGGAAGCGGCCTGCCCGTGGAGCTCGACACCAGCGATGTGGACTTCAGCTTCCTGCTTGCGCAATATGGCCCGCGTGTTCTACGGGAAGTCGATTTCGCACGCGGCCGGGTGCGACCGTCTTATGCACTTGATGCTTCCGCCGGTCTCGAGCTCTACCGCCAGGAGCGAAGAGCTGTGAGCTTGCAAGTTCAGGGGTTCAACCTAACGAACCATTTAAATGTCATCAATTTCGACAGCCTGTTTTCAGGGACGGCTATCGCCGCCCCCCGTAGTGTCAGCTTGCGGATGTCAATGGAGTTCTAGCTGACAGGCTGGGGTGACTTTCATGGCCATTGGTGGGCCGAAGGCCCATGTAACACTCGGAATGACGGGTAACGCGCTTCCCCGCTACACTCCGCGCCTACCGACGCAGCACCACGTAGCGACCAACTACATAGCCCAGGGTGGCCCCAACAAACACATCCGATGGGAAGTGCGCCTGGACAGGTATGCGGGAAAGCGCAATGACCCCCGCTCCCCCGTAAGCCACCCACGGAACCCATCGGAGACGCCGGTAGCGATAGGAGAACACTGAGGCGACCGAGAAGGCGGCGATGGCATGTCCGGAGGGAAAAGAACCGCTATTGCCGAAGGTGCCCGGATACTTGAACCAGGTGTGAGTAAAATCTCCGTGGGGCGGGACGTCGCTGGGGCGCAGCCGCCCGGTAACGCTCTTCATCACTACGCTGACGAGCTCGGAGTCGGCAACGGCTTCGAGTGCCAGGAGCGATGTGCCCTGAGCGTAGGAATCCTTGCGGGCAAGTCCCACCGCGTAGACAGTCGCTGGAGGAATGGCCGTCGCCAGGGCTGTGTTGAGTCCTGACCAGAAGCCATTCGGCCAATTTGCGTAGCGCGGATTGTTGCGAAAATATCCGCCGACGCTGGGGTCCAGGGCTACCAGGCCGGCCGTCGCCAGCGTCACCGCCACTACTGGCTTCAGGTGTTTCCCTTTGGCGACCTGGATTGGAAACAACCAGATAGGCTTCTGGTCATGAAGGATGTTGGACGGCAGTTGCTTGAGGGAAATCGGGCGTTCGTAATCGGCACGGGCGCCCGACTGTGTCTCCGGCGCGCCGGCCAAACGGTCCTGGGACACCTGTCCCTGGTAGTGGATTGGGGCAACAGCGAGCAGGATCAGGAAGAGGCCACCGAACGTGCCGTAACGAAGCACGGGATCACAGGACACTGAGACGCTTCTACTTAAAAGCGGCGGAGAGTTCCATATCGCCCCACTGAATAGCGATCTCACCGCTGCCGTGTTCTTCCTCGAGAATGATCGTCACTTGTTCGGCCGGCTTGCCCTCCTTCTCCGTTTTCAGGGGCACAGAGGCAAAGTCTTGAGCGGCGTCATGATTCGTTCCCCACTGGCCGTGCTGCTTGTTGAAGACCAGCTTCCAACTTCCGTCCGCCTGCTTTTGAGCCCATAGACTGTACTCACCCTTGGGAACCTTTACGTTTCCAAACATGAGGTCGCCCGTGGTCGAGAACGTCGTGGATTTGTCAGCGCCCAGACGCCAGAATTCGCCAGCCGGCAACTGCCCGAGCAAATCGTTGATGCTGCGGCCGGACAAGGACGGCCGGCCATATTCGACCGAGATTTTCTTACCATTCAGCGTGAGCTCTGCGGTGCCGCGCGAATTTGCCGCAAGCGTAAGACCGACCAGAGCGGCAAATACTGCTACGCCAAGCATGGGGTGAAGAAACCTTCTCATGATGTTTGTCCTCTCCTTCTGTGAATTTTGGTTGTCCCCAGCCAGCCTCCGGCAAACTAAGCAGTGAACAACTCCTTCTGACAATTATCCGACCGCCCTAAACGAGCTTTGCTTGCTTGCCATCCCATGTCACTTTGCAGCTTCCATTCCGGTAGGACATGTTCGCAATGTGGGCGCCCACCGCTGCGTTGTGTCCCTGCTCGGCGCCTTCGAGAGTAGGCTGGCGAGAGCGTACTGATTCCACGAAAGCCTTGACGTGTAAGTCCGTGGGGTCACCGATAATGTCGTAGTGCTCGTTGGCTTCTGGCGCTGTGCAGGTGCCAGGAGCCCAGGGCTGATTGATGCCGACGATATTCTCTTTCTTCACGAACTCCTTCTGCAAGGCCTCCGGCCAGGCCGCCACCACCCAGCCGTAGTCATCCAGCGGATGATCGGGGTAAAACGTCATCTTCACTTCATCAATCTGGATAGTACCCTTGGTTCCCATGACGTAGGTGCCGAATCCCTCGACCGAGGAGTTGAGCGTGAGCGAGACGTTGTAACTGAAGTTCGGATACTGAAACAGGGTATTGACTACGTCAGGCACCTCAGCCTCCGGATAGATTTTCTTCCAGCGATAGCTGCCGCCGTAAGTGATGGCGCTTTGGGGTCCCGTTTGGCCCATGAGGAAGTTCACGGTGTTAAGATGGTGAACCACCAGGTCGGTCTGCAAACCGCCCGAGTAGTCCCAATAGCAACGCCAGCGGAAGTACCGCTTGGGATCAAACGGGCACTGGGGAGCAGAGCCGAGCCATGTCTTCCAATCGATGTTCTTCTCGTTTCCGTCGGGCGCAATGGGATAAAACCAGGCCCCCGCCGGAGTGTTGCGGTTCTCCCAGGACTTGATCAGCGTGATCTGGCCCAGCCGTCCCTCGTCGATCCACTTCTTGGCCAGTTGGGTTAGCGGCGAATCCGGCCATTGGCTGCCGATCTGGACTATCCTGTTCGTCCGCTTCTGCGCATCGATGATTTCAAAGCCCTCCTCGATGGTGTAGGTCATGGGCTTCTCGCAGTAGACGTCCTTGCCGGACTCCATCGCCTCAACCATTATTCTTTTGTGCCAGTGGTCTGGCGTGCCGATCAGCACGGCATCGATATCTTTGCGGTCGAGGATCTGGCGGTAGTCGCCAGCAGTGGCGAGCGTCTCGCCAAAGAGCTCCTTGGCGCGCGTCAGACGGTCGGTGTAAACATCGGCCGCAGCCACTAACTCAACGCCGGGCACTACCGTAAAGCTGTAGGCATCTTGCTGCGCCCGCGCCCCGATGCCGATCACTCCGACGCGCACTCGATCGCTAGGCGCAACAGAAGCGCGGCCAAGCTCAGAAGCCCAAAGCACTCTGCCGCCTGAACGCAAGGCCAAGGCCCCGGTAGTCGCACCGCTCGAACGACGGATGAAGTCTCTGCGGTTCATCGGATCCCCCTAGCCAAACCAAGATAACAAGCAATTCCAGACTCCAGATACTAGCAGCGCTGGACAATAAGTGACAAGGGGTTAAATAAATTACGATGCCATGAATTACGATGCCATGTTGACGAAGCCGCGGCCGTCGATGTATGTTGCAGTCTTCGCCGATACGGTGCATCGGACGTTCAGCGCAGACGCAATTGGGGTCCGCGGCTTGTCCTGAAGAACAGCAGAACCGATGCGCCGAGCTCGAAGGTGTGAGCCGAGAGAAACATGCCTGCTACCCTGACAACTACGCCTCCCACTGCACGAGGGATCAGCGGTACGATTGTTGAAGCCGAGATCAAGCAGGTTGTAGATCCTACGCGTCCCTTGCCGCTGGTGACGGCCCTGTACGCCATCGAAGCCGAGGACGGCTTCTGGCTATGCTCCTATTACGGCTCAAACCGCAGCAACTTTGATTACCTGCCTCAGAAGGGCGCCGTAGTGGAGGAAGCGAAACTGGGCATGGTCTTTCACAGCAAGGAATTTGTACCGAAGGACCAGTATCAGCCGGCGAGGTGGGGAGATTTCAAGAGACTGCACATTCCGGTGGGCCATGGGGCGCACTGAAGAGAGAGCCCGAGCCAACAGTGTCCTATAGATGGCATGGATAAGCTCTACCGGCGTAGCCAAATACTGGATCTTCTCAAGGCGGAAGCGGTCGCGGATCAGGCGGAATTGCGTCGCAAGCTGGCGCAGCGGGGCATCCGGGTGACTCAGGCTACGGTCTCCCGGGACATCCGGGAACTGGGAGTGGCGAAGACCCGTGAGGGCTACCGCTTGCCGGAGGCCGCCGAACCAGTCGCTCCGCCGCAGCCCACGTTACCCGTGATCCTTAAGGAGTTTCTGGGTGAGGTTCGTCAGGCTTCGAACCTGGTCATCGTCAAGACCCATCCGGGAAACGCCCACACCGTGGCTATGGCCCTGGATTTGGCCGATTGGCGCGAGATCGTGGGAACGGTGGCGGGCGATGACACCATATTTGTAGCCGCGGTGGGTGTTCGCCAAGCGGCCCAGCTCCGCAAGAAGATTCTGGCGGTGCTCGCTTCCTAACCCTATGCAAACGCAGACTGTGTCACCTCGGTTCTGAAGGGAAAACCTGATGGTATCTTTCAGGGTTCAACCGGAAGTCAAGCGAGTCGTCCTGGCGTATTCGGGAGGATTGGACACGTCGATCATTATCCCCTGGCTCCGCGAGAACTACGACTGCGAGGTTATCGCCATGGTAGGCGACCTCGGCCAGGGTGAGGACTATGACGCTGTCCGGGAAAAAGCCCTACGCACGGGGGCTTCCCGGGTTCTTGTCGAGGACCTGCGTCGCGAATTCATCACCGAGTATCTCTGGAAAGCACTGCAGGCCGGCGCCGTTTACGAGGGCAAATATCTCCTCGGCACCGCGCTCGCGCGGCCTGTCCTCGCCAAGCGCCAAGTGGAAATTGCGCTGGCTTGCCGCGCCGATGCGCTGGCTCACGGTTGCACAGGCAAAGGTAACGACCAGGTACGATT
Organism: Terriglobia bacterium; assembly: GCA_035490955.1. Taxonomy (GTDB): domain Bacteria; phylum Acidobacteriota; class Terriglobia; order UBA7540; family UBA7540; genus DATJKY01. The sequence goes on from DATJKY010000167.1 coordinate 13,679, forward strand.
TGAGTTGGCTTTCAAGGCCTTGGCGCCGCACCTGCGAGTGATTGCGCCATGGCGGGAATGGTCGATTAAGTCGCGCGAGGATGCCTTGGATTACGCGCGCGACCACAACGTACCGGTGGCGGTGACCAGGAAGGATCCTTACAGTCGTGACCAAAACATCTGGCACCTGAGTCATGAAGGCGGCCCGCTGGAAACCAAGTTGGGCGAACCTCCGGAGGAGGCCTGGAGCGTCTCCAGGAGCCCCCAGCGCGCTCCGGACCGGGAAACGACAGTTACGTTAGGGTTCGAGACGGGAATTCCGATTTCCATTAACGGCAGGAAAGTGCAGCCCATTCGATTGCTCGAAACCCTGAATGCCCTCGCTGGCAGGAATGGGGTTGGGCGTACCGACCTGGTGGAGAACCGCCTGGTAGGAATGAAATCCCATGGCGCCTATGAGACTCCTGCTGGTACTCTTCTTCATGCCGCCCATCACGAGCTCGAAGCCATCTGCATTGATCGCGACACCTTCCACTACAAGCAGCACGTGGCGTTACGTTATGCGGAGCTGGTGTATTACGGCCAATGGTTCGCGTCCCTGCGCGAGGCCTTGGACAGCTTCGTGCTGACGACGCAGCGGCATGTGACGGGTAGCGTGACCCTCGGGCTCTACAAAGGCAACGTCCGAGTGCTCGACCGCCAGTCACCCTACTCGCTCTACGACACCGGCATCGCCGGGTTCGCGATGGGCACGGATTACGACCAGAAGCACGCTGAGGGTTTCATCCACATCCTCGGGCTTCCTGTTAAGATGGCGGCCGCTCGCAGGGCCCGCGCTAACCACCGTCACCACACCAAGCGGAGGAAATCGGGATGAAACTGTGGGGTGGCCGATTCACCCGCAGCGCGCGCGACCCCGAATTTGAACAGTTCTCCGAATCGTTTTCGGTTGACCAGAGGTTAATCCTTTACGATCTGCGCGTAAACCAGGCTTACGTGAAAGAACTGGGGCGAGCACGCGTGCTCAAGCCACGGGAAGTGCTCCGGTTGAACCGGGGCCTCGAGGATCTGCGCCGTTACGTACAGGTCCGGCGGGAGTGGGCACGGGGCGAATCGAGCGAAGACGTCCACACTTGGGTTGAAAGCAAGCTGGAGCGACGAGTGGGGGCGGCTGCGCGTAAGCTTCGCACCGGCCGGAGCCGCAATGACCTTGTCGCAACCGAGTTGCGAATGTTCGTCAAGGACTCTGTGGCGCAGCTGCAAGGAGCTGCCGTCGCTCTCCTGGAAGCCTTGCTGACACGGGCACGAGCACATCTCGGGGTGGTGATGCCGGGTTACACCCATCTTCAGCCTGCCCAGCCGGTTCTGTTCTCGCACTACCTCCTGGCGTATTTCGAGATGTTCTTGCGCGACTCGGACCGGCTCGAGGATTGCCGGGGCCGGGTCGACGAGCTTCCCCTGGGAGCGGGAGCGCTGGCCGGAACGTCGTTTCCGGTGGACAGGGTACGGCTGGCAAGGGACCTCGGTTTTGCGCGAGTCTCCCGCAACAGCCTCGACGCCACCTCCGATCGCGACGGTGCGTGCGAACTGCTGTTTGCCTGCGGCATGGTTCTCGCTCACTTAAGCCGCCTGGCCGAGGATCTAGTGATTTATTCTTCGCCGGGTTTCGGCTATATCGAGCTGGCAGACCAATACTCGACGGGCAGCAGCATCATGCCCCAGAAGAAGAACCCCGATTCTATGGAATTGATCAGGGGCAAGGCGGCACGAATCATAGGCAGGCTCATAGGGATGATCGCCCTGTTAAAGGGCTTGCCGATGGCCTACAACCGGGACTTGCAGGAAGACAAAGCGGCGCTCTTCGACGGCGTGGACACTACGCTCGGGGCACTGCGCGTCTCTGCCCGCGCGGTGGATACGCTGCGCATTCACCCGGAGCGGATGGAAGCTGCCACTCAGGAAGGTTTCCTCACCGCCACCGACTTGGCGGACGAGCTTGTCCGCTCAGGCGTAAGTTTTGCCCAGGCACACGAGCAGGTGGGCAAGCTGGTACTTCATTGCCTCGAGCATAGGAAAGGCTTCGACGGCCTCTCCTCCTCTGAAGCTACGAAATTCATCCCGACCTGGGACGAGCAACTTAGCGGGGTTGCCGCCTCCCCGGGGCAGGCAGTCCGCCGGCGCGACGTGGTTGGAGGGACAGCACCCCGGCAAGTTCAACGGCAGCTCGCTCGGAGCGCGCGCCACCTGAGCCAGCTCAAACTGCGCCTTCAGAGTAGGCGGGTACAGGACGAGGCCTCCATCAAACCATCGCCTATATTCCGCCAGCGACGAAGAGCTTCCTGATTGACACTCGAACTCTGTTGACGCGTTTATGAAGAAGTCGCCTTTCAGTCAACGCCAATCATAACAGTTCACAGTTGAGGCATAACTTCTTCAGAGGACGGAACTTGACAAGAGATCGAACTCTCGTTTAAGCTTTAAAGCTGTTTAAAGGGGGAAAACCTTGAGATATGGCGATCGAGGTGCGCTATGAGAGTGCTTCGCCGATGCGTTGCCTGGGGGTGCTTCCTTTTGCTTTTCATGACCGCTCTCCTACAAGCCCAAGACATTCAGCCTCAAGACCAAGAGGGTCAAACCGGCGAAGTACAGCCACAACAAGGAACAGAAGCCGACACACCGAGTATAGGAGGTGGCGGGACTTTCGGCGCCGATTATGTGATCGGCCCAGAGGACATACTCACTCTTAGCGTTATGAACGTTCCCGAACTCACGGAGACTGTACGGGTGGAAAACGACGGGACTATTCCCGTGAGGCTCCTGGGCCACGTGAAGGCCGCTGGTCTGACCACACTACAGCTCCGGACTGGCCTGGAGAAACAATGGGGTGAGACTTATTTGGAGGACCCGAAGGTGAGCGTCTTCATTCGTGAATTCCATGCTCAGCCGATTTCGGTCATCGGGGCCGTGGCGAAACCGGGACTCTACCAGTTGACAGGTCCAAGGACCCTGATTGAGGTGATCTCGATGGCTGGAGGCCTGGGTACGAGAGGCGCTAATCAGCCCGGCCGCTACCTCTATGTAACGCGGAAAGATGGATTCGGGGACCTGCAACTGGTCGAGGGCATGGAACAGTCTGCCCCCGACCAGATTGAGATTGATCTCAAGGAGCTGGTGCAAAACCGAGACCCCGCATTGAACATAAAGATGAAGCCGTTCGACATCGTCAGTGTAAGCAAAGCGGGCATCATCTACGTGATTGGCGCCGTGGGCAAGCCCGGCGGGTTTGTAATGGAAGATCGGGAGAGGGTGTCGGTCCTACAAGCTTTGTCGATGGCTGGGGGTGCGACT
>DATJKY010000168.1:0-3654 GCA_035490955.1 Terriglobia bacterium
GCGACTCCAGATTGGTCGGGCACCATGAGGGCTAGGATATTCACAGCAACCTTTGCCAGCTCAGAGCATATTTCCGCCAGCGCCCCGCGCTTGTTTTCGAGCATGACTGACAACTGAATCGTCACCGCCATCATAAACCCCATCCGCACATCGCCCGCCGCGCTGGCCCCCAGCCTGAGCGACCATAGGAATCAGGGCGACTGTACACGCATTTCTTGTGAGTTGCAACAGCCGTGCCATCCGGGACACACAACTTAGGACTAGTTGGAAAAGGCCGATGACCTGTTCTCAGCGCGCTCAGTGGTCGAGAGCATTGCGTGGCGCTGGCGCGCCGCTTCGTAAAGCACCACGGCTGAGGCGACAGAAACGTTCAGGGACTGAACGGGGCCATAAAGAGGGATGTGACCCACGTCGTCGCAAGCCTCACGCACGAGACGGTGTAGGCCGTGCCCTTCGCCGCCGAGGACCAGGGCACAGGCCACCGTATAATCGAGAGCGAGGTAGGGCTTCGCTGCTGATGCCTCGAAGCCATAAACCCAGACGTTGCGCTGCTTCAAGTCCACAAGCGCGCGCACCAGATTGGTGACGCGGGCAATCCTTATGTGCTCCAGCGCCCCAGCAGCAGCGCGAGCAACGGCGGGGGAGAGGCCGGCCGCCCGTCGTTCGGGAATCACCACGCCGTTGGCGCCGGCTGCAGTCGCCGTCCGCACCACGGCGCCCAGATTTGCCGGATCTTCCACGCCGTCAAGGACAACCAGCAGCAGCCGCTCCGAAACCGTGCACAACGTCGCCAGGTCGTCGTAGGCCTTAGCCGAGCAAACGGCCACCACGTTCTGATGTTGCACCCTGCCCGCAACCTGTTCCAGCGCCGGCTGGGGAGCGAAGCGCAGCGGAATGCCCTTGGACCGGCAGGCATCGATGATTTCCTGCACCCGCGGTCCGTGATGGCCCGCGGTCACCAGCACGTATTCCATCGGGCGCTTCCCGATGGCTTCTTTCACGGCATTAATGCCGTACAGGGAATCAGGTTGGGATGGTTCGCGTTTGGACATGATTCCTCGGAACGATGAATGCGGAGCTAAGCCCTCTCCGGCATTATAATCGAGGCACTCATGGATATGACTCGAAGCATTCTTCTGGCGGCTTCGCAGAGCAAGTGGTTGCGCGAGCGGGCGACGCGCTACCCCTTCGTGCGGCGCACTGTCTCGCGCTTCATGCCCGGCGAGGAACTGGACGACGCGGTGGCGGCGGCGCGCGACTTCCAGAGCCACAGTATGGCCACCGTCTTCACTCATTTAGGCGAGAATGTCACCAGTGCCACCGAGGTCGATAAGGTGGCCGAGCATTACCTGATGGTTCTCGACCGCATCCAAGCCCTTCAACTCCCCAGCGAGATCTCCGTGAAACTCACCCAACTCGGCCTTGATATTGATTCCGACATTTGCTACGCGAATCTCCAAAGACTCATCGAGCACGCCTGCGTTACGAGCACGGTGTGGATTGACATGGAGGCGAGCCCGTATGTCGATGCAACCTTGAGGCTCTATCGCCGCGCCCGCGCCGCCTATGCCAATGTGGGTGTGTGCTTGCAGGCTTACCTTTACCGGACCGCGGACGACCTGGCAGAGCTCATGCCGCTGGGCCCGGCGATCCGGCTAGTCAAGGGGGCGTACAAGGAGCCGGCCAGCATCGCCTTCCGGCGCAAAAGGGACGTGGACGAGAACTTCTTCGCCTTGACCAAAACCCTGTTGAGCGAAGAGGCGCGGTGCGCTGGCCTGCGTACCGCTATCGCCACCCACGACCTCAATCTGATTCGCCGCATCCAGGAACTGGCTTCGTCACTGGGGCTTGCCAAAGACAGCTTCGAGTTTGAGATGCTTTACGGCATCCAGCGCCCAGAACAGTTCCGCCTGGCACGGGAGGGTTGGCGCTCTACGGTGCTGATCGCTTACGGAAGCTACTGGTTTCCGTGGTTTATGCGCCGCTTGGCGGAGCGCCCCGCCAACGTGGGCTTCTTCCTGCGAAATCTGTTCGCAGATTGATCGATGAACCGAACTGGCACCGTGGATACGTTTCGTCGTACAATTCGCCTGGGTCCGGAAGGCCGTGCCAGCTGGACGGCACCACCCGGATCTTAGAGGTTATGGAGAAGAATCCTAAGCTACTAACAGGCTATGAAAAACGCTAATTTAGGGCCTCGGAAGGGCGGGGCTGAAGAGTCTGTGTGAAAACTGACGGCTGCACTGTATCAGGGCACGACTTCAGTCGTGCCGCGGGCGGCCTTCCCTCAAGTCGGCTTTAGCCGCTGTCGGCCCAAGAATCAGGGCCTAAAGGCCTTGTGTCATAAAACCCCTGCGTTCGGCACGCCTAAAGGCGTGCCCTGATACAGAACAAGCAGTTTTCACACAGTCTCTGAAGCCCCGCCCTTCGGAGCGCGCCCCAACACTTTTTCATCAGCCTGCTGAGGTTTCTTCGCGGGATAGCGCTCATGAATCTCCGCGCGCGCCGAATGATCCAACGCGAGTTTACTCGCCTTTCTCCTGCCTACACGCGAGTCGCTGCCGCTAGGCCCAAGCGGGAAGTGAGCGAGTTCGTTCGCTGGATTCAAACGCGGCCTGACGAATGGGTTTTGGACGCGGCGTGTGGGCCAGGGACGCTGGCATGGGCTATGGCGCCACTCGCAGCCCGTGTTTGTGGCCTAGACCTGTGTCCACGCATGATCCGAGCGGCTCGTGAGGCGGCTTCCCATTCGTCCGGTTCCCTGTTTCTCACCGTCGGCGACGTAGAACACCTGCCCTTTCCACGCGGGTTCTTCGACCTCACTACCTGTTCCTACGCGTTTGCTAATCTGGCGAACCCCCTCCGCGTTGTCAAAGAACTGGCTCGCGTCACGAGCCCCGGAGGGCGGGTGGCGATTGCGGACGTGGTCGCTCCAGAGGACCCCGCCTGCTGTGCCTATTTCAATCAATGGGAAGCGTTGCGGAGTTCTGTTTACACGCGGATCCTGAAACGCTCGGCTTTCCTGGAACTTTTTGGACGAGCCGGCTTGTACGTCGAAAAGTGGGAGCGTCATCGACGGCGTCGCAGCTTTCGCGAGTGGCTCAGCCTGTCTCCTGCGGCAAGCAATCCACAACGAGCCAATCGACTTCGCCAGATGCTTCTCAACTCCGCCAAGGAAGACGGGGTGGGCCTTAATCCACGCCGAGCTCGGGGCGACATCATCTTCTACCACACCACGGCTTGGTTTCTTCTCTTTCACTTTTGACGTTTTCGAAAGGAGGTTGTTATGCCAGAAACCGGTTCCGGCAAGACTAGCAGCGCGCAACTGATTGTGGTGCCGGCGCTCATCACGCTGGCGATCACCTTCCTGCGTCTGGAAGGGGAACTGCACAGTTGGGGGTCACCGTGGTTTAGCAGTTCGGCAGGCGGAGGCGGCGCCGTAGTAGGGATCTCCTGGCTTCCTATCATTTTCGGCCCGTACTTCGCGTTGAAGTTGGCGGGTTCGGGTGATGGACCGTCGAGTTACGGCAAAGCCTTCGGGATGACGATTGGTGGGTTGGTGGTGATGGTTCTCAGCGTAGTCGTGCTCATCAAGAGCGGCGGCTCCGCGGTCCTCGCCGTTATCGCTTTCCTGTTGACCCTGGTGGCGGCGTT
>DATJKY010000169.1:0-7554 GCA_035490955.1 Terriglobia bacterium
TTTTCAGGCAGAATCCAAATTGGGTGGCCGCTGGAGCCGTCCGGCTTGAGTCGACGAATCGATTACATCATTCGTACCTGAGCGCCACCATGGGGTCCACCTTCGTCGCCCTTCGCGCGGGGCTGTACACAGCGAAGGCCCCGACTGCCGCCAGCAAACCTATTGCCCCGACAATCGTCGTTGGGTCGGCGGGTTTAAGACCAAAGAGCTGGCCCGAGATCAGACGACCTGCCGCGAGTACGAGGGGTAGTCCCAAGGTTACGCCCGCGGCAATCAACAACATTGACTCTCGCACGACCATCTTGAGAACCTGCCCCCGGTCTGCGCCAAGAGCCATGCGAATGCCTATCTCACTCGTCCTTCGCGCAACGGCGTAAGACATCAGTCCGTAAAGTCCGACACTGGCGATTGCCAGAGTCAAAATCCCGAAGAGGGCGGAGAGCAAGGCCAGCACCCGTTCGTGCCCCAGTGAGGTATTCACGTGTTCTTCGAGCGTCGTGAAGTCGCCGACTCGTACGTTTTTGTCAACCGCCGATATTTCGCTGCGAATCTGCGGGACGAGGGCAGTGGCGCTCATCGCGGTCCGGACCGAAACCGTCATTCCTCCGAGCGGTCCCTGAAAGCAATCGAGGTACGCCGTGCGCGGCACTGTTTCGCGAAGCGTTTCGTACTTGGAGTCCTCGACGACACCAATAATTTCAAATTCCTGGCGACCTTTGTCTCCTGGCATTCCTGGCCCGAATCTGCGGCCAATGGGATTGTCGTTCCCGAAGAAATATCGTGCCATCGCCTGGTTGATGATTGCCACCTTTACGGCGCTTCTCGAATCACGCGGCTCGAAGTCTCTACCCAGGCGGAGTTCGGTTCCGATCGTTTCAAAATACCCAGGGCTCACCGCGTTCAGATAAACGGTCCTATCCTCGTTCGGCCGTGGCGTGTAGCCATCCACCCAGACTTCCCCATCCCAGCCGCCTCCTCCCGTGATGGGTGCCAGCACCGAAAGTCCGGCAGAGCGCACTCCCGGAATGGCGTCGAAACGTTCGAGTAGCGCCTGATAGACTCTGGGGACGTCTCCCTCCCCGTAACCCGCTTTGGTGGCGTCCAGCGAGAATTCCAGAACGTTGTGACGGTTGAAACCTGGGTCAAGATTCTCCAGGTTTCGCAGCGTGCGAACTAAAAGCCCCGCGCCGAACAGGAGCAACAGAGAGAGCGCCACCTGAGAAACGACCAAGGTCTTGCCCAGTCCCATGGACGACCGCGAGGCACCGATTTTTCGGCCGTTTTCTTTGAGTGCTGGAGTCAGGTCGGGCCGTGTTGCCCGTATCGCAGGGATTAGGCCAAAGACGACACCGACGAGTAGCGATACTCCAGCGGTAAACGCAAGCACTCGGGGATCCGGCTGCAGGTCGAGCCGAGGAGATCCCCACCCGAGGCCCCACGCCATGGAAACCAGCGAGGCAAGCATGGTCCCCGACCAGTAGGCCAGCAGGTAACCGGCCGCGCCACCGGTCGAAGCCAAAAGCAGACTCTCGGTGAGAAGCAGGCGAATCAATCTTCGCCGGCCCGCACCGATGGCGAGGCGCACCGCGATCTCTTTCTGTCTCGTCGCGGCCCGCGCCAACGATAGATTGGCGACGTTGATACAGGCGATGAGCAGCACAAAGCCGACCATCGCCATCAGGATTGCGAGTGGCTGGGAAAATTGCTGGCGAAGGTCGAACGTGAGTCCGCTTTCAGCCGGCACGACCGCAAGCCTAAGGGAGTTGAGAAATCGCTCTTCCGCCTCCGAGCGGTTGACGGTGCGGTCATCCTCCAGCGTTTCGCCATGAATCAGAGCCAGATCCGCGAGCGCCTGGCCAGGGCTCGTGCCGGGTTTGAGCCGCCCCATGATGTGAATCCAGTGCGTACCGGTGTTATTGAGCCACGAGCGGTCCTCATGCAACACCCCCACCATCGTCATGGGGACGTACACGTCCGCCGGAAATCCTAGCCAGATTCCGGAGAATTCGGGCGGCGTCACGCCCAGAATCGTAAAGGGAGTCTTGTTCAAAGTGATGCTTTTGCCTACGACCGATGGGTCAAGGCCGAAGCGCTTCTTCCAGTAACCATAGCTGATCACCGCTACAGGATTTCGCCCCGGCAATCCGTCCTCTTCGGTAGTGAAGGTTCGTCCCGAGACCGCGTTAACGCCCAGCAGCGAGAAAAAATTTCCTGAAACGAGCTGCGCGTCCAAAGTTTCCGCCTGCCCATTGATCGTGGCGTCCAAACCCTTCTGCCAGTAAACTCCGAGAACCCCCAAGAAAACGTGGTTCTCATCCCGGAAACGTCTGAAGGCAGGATATGAAAAGGTCGGACCCCCTTGTGCGACTTCCACCAGTTGCGCCGGATCTCTCACCGGCAAGGGACGAAGCATCACGGCGTTAACTACGCTGAAAATGGATGTGTTCGCGCCGATACCCAATGCAAGTGTGACGACGGCAGCCGCTGTGAAACCGGGACTCCGCCGCAACTGCCGCAGGCCGTAACGAATGTCCTGCCGCAACTGGTCCCCCCCAACCCAGCGGCCTGACTCGTAAAACCGCTCTTGAGCGCGGGTGACGTTGCCGAAGGCCCGCCGCGCGGCCGCGCATGCCTCCTCGTCGCTCAGGCCCTGTTCTTTCAGGCGCTCGGCTTCTAGTTCAATATGCGCTTCGACCTCGGCCCTGAAATCTTCCTGTTTGCGTCGCCGCCAAAACATAACGCGTCCTCGATTCGAGTAATGTCGGATCAGTTTTCACTCTTCAATAATCAATACCGGGACAATTTGAAATTCCTTCTACTGTAGACTGACAACGGAAAACCCAACACTTCTCGTCACTCATCACTTGCGTGTTCGCGCCGAGAATGCGCCCGATGGCCGCCGCTAGCCGCTCCCACTTGGCCGTTTCCCTCACAACCTGCTTGCGGCCCAGCTTGGTCAACTTGTAAAGGCGCGTCTTGCGGTTGTTCGTTGAGACGCCCCACTGGCCCACGATCCCGCCGCGCGATTCCAGCCGTTGGAGCCCCGGGTAGAGGGCGCCGTGCTCGACGAGGAGTTGATCCGCCGACGTTTGTTGGATGGCGCGGGCAATGCCCTGCCCGTGCTGGGGACCGAAGATCAAGGTCCGGAGGATTAGCAGGTCCAGCGTCCCCTGCAGGAGCTCCAATCGTTCCGGTTCTTGGGTCGACATATAACCCGAGTATGCACACGCTCGGGTAAGACGTCAACCCAAAAGAGTTGTTAGGCGGCAGTTACGGCACAATGTCGAATTCCTCCCTACCCTTACAGTCCTGGCGGTTCATCCCCTCGAAATATGGGTCGTATCCGCTAAACAGGAGGCACTCCAGGCGCTCGGCATCCCGAAGAACGTGGTCGGGAACACGCTTACACTCCACTTCAAAGAGAATCGATAAGCCCGTTGACTGCCTCACCGACACTCCTGTGAATAAGAGAATCCGACCTTGTCGGCTCGGCGTAGGGCTTCGTAACCGCCCAGAAAGCCTTGAACTGCTGCATCGGATATTTCCGCTTGTCCGAGGAAAGGCCCTGCTGAAAATCCACCCAGCATTCCATGGCCTCAGCAGCTAACTGATCTTTTTCCGGCGAGGGCATACTCCTCTCTCCTCCCGACTACCGCAGTTTGAACACTGTAGTGTACTATTGCGAGCCCGCCCTCGAGGCAGTTCGGCCCGACTACAGGTACCGCTCACCGCCTGTGCATCAGCAAGCACCACACACGTGCGCCAGGATCACCGGCCAGGGTCTTCTGATCGTCACTACGCTCTCCCTCTCTGTCGACCGCCAACTCGCCCCTTCGACCGGCACCCACTGTCGTTCGTCTCATTCCGCAAAGCCCGTTTTCGTTCCAATCCCGCTTAAATGGTGGGAAGGGCTGTCATCACCAGCTATGGGTAACCACTAGGCGACACGGCACGAGTCATCCGCGGAAGGTGCGACCCAACTTTCGAGTGGCCGCCACTTCTACAGATTAGCTCGTGCGTGATCACCCGAGGGTTCGGGCAGACGAGGGGTTTCTGTTCAGTTCGGGTTTGCGTTCACAGGGCTGAAGTGCAAGCCGACCGGCCCCGTGTACTCTGCCTCTGGACGAATTAGCCGGCCGTCTCGAAGCTGTTCGAGACAATGCGCAGTCCAGCCGAGGACCCGGGCGACCGCGAAGGTCGGGGTGAACAATTCCTTGGGTATGCCTAGCCCATGAAGAAGCAACGCGGTGTAGAACTCCACGTTGGTATCCAAACGCCGCCCAGGCTTGCGCTCAGCGAGTATTCGCAGAGCAATCTTTTCCACCTCCCGAGCGAGCATATAGATTTCCCGGTCCCCTTCGACGGCGTAGAAGCTTTCGGCCGCTCCGCCAAGGACATCCGCGCGAGGGTCTCTGACGCGGTAGACCCGATGGCCGAAGCCCATCAGCCGCTCGCCGTTCGGAAGTCTTTGCAGAATTACATCCTCCGCACGGTCCAGCGTCCCGATTTCAAAGACCATGTCTAGCGCGGGACCCGGTGCCCCGCCGTGCAGAGGGCCCTTGAGGGCGCCGACAGCACCGGTAACTGCCGAGACCACGTCCGAACCGGTGGAAACAATCACCCGGGCCGCAAATGTGGAGGCATTCAGGCCATGGTCGCACACGGTGTTGAGGTACGTCTCCAGTCCCCTCGAGCGCTCTCTCCCTATTTCGCCCCCGAAAATCTGATGCAGGCAGTGTTCGGCATGCGATAAATCCCAGTGGGGTTCGAGCGGTTCCTGTCCGTTCCTCAATCGCCAGTATCCGCCGACAATTGCGGGGAACGCAGCGACGAGCGTGCGAGCATCTCCTTCAGGAGACTCTCGTCGTCCCAGACTGAGTGTCCCCACCGCCATACGCAGTGCATCCATTGGTGGAGTCGAATTCCCGGCGGCCGTGCGCAAAAGAGACCAAGTGGCGTGTGGCAGCTGGCGTCGTATGGCTAGATCTGCACTCAGCTCCCTCAACTCTTGGACGTTCGGTAATCTTCCGTACCAGAGGAGGTAAACCAACTCTTCAAATTTAGCTTGGGGCGCGATCTCTTCGATAGGATATCCGGCAAGGATGAGCCTCCCGGCGCCGCCATCGACAAGGCTTAGGCGCGTTGAGGCTGCTATCACTCCTTCGAGGCCTCCGGTTTTTTGTGCAGACATACCCCGCGCTCCAGTTCAAAATTATGGGCCGCTCTCAATGTATTGTCAATGTTGATTTCTGAATCGATGTATAATCTTCCGGGGAGTTTACTGTGAGAAGTGCAGACCGTTACATGACAGCCCGTCAAGCAGCTGCAGCGCTTGGCATTTCACTTGCCACACTTTACTCCTATGTTAGCCGAGGGATGCTGCGCTCAGAGGCGGTCCTGGGAAAGCCTCGCACACGGCGTTATCTGAAAGATGATGTCGCCCGATTAATCGAGCGAAAGGAACTCCGGAAAAATCCAGCGAAGGTCGCCGCCAATAGTCTCCATTGGGGTAGCCCGGTGCTCGAGTCCGCGCTGACTTTGATAGATCAAAACCGACTCTTCTACCTGGGTGTCGACGCTATCACACTTGCCCAGCATGCAGCAGTCGAGGAGGTCGCGGCACTGATGTGGCTCGGCGATTCGAGTCACGCAAGCGATTTGTTCACCAAGGAGTCCTTAGGATTGCCGCCGAAGATAGTTGCTCTCATCGACCGAGCTCCGCATCTTGGACCTATTGAACGGTGCCAACTGGCTTTGCCGCTGGGGGCCGCCGCCGACCCCTCGGCGTACGATTTGCGGCCCGCGGCTGCGGCGAGAAGCGGGGCACACATCCTTCGCTTGCTGTTATACGCAGTGTGCGGTTGTTCGGCACCGAGTCCGATTGATGTCGCTTTAACAGAGGCTTGGACACCGAAGCGGAAATCAACGGCTTCCGCCTTTCGTGCAGCACTAATCCTCTGCGCCGACCACGAGCTTAACGTGTCGGCTTTCACAGCTCGGTGCATTGCTTCTGCCGGAGCCACGCCTTATGAAGTCGTCATCGGTGCGCTCGCCGCGCTCCGTGGCCGGCGACACGGCGGGGCCTCAGAGGAGGTCGATGCTCTTTTCCGCGAAGCAGAGGAGACGCATCAACACCGTGATGTCCTTGGGAAGCGTCTGAGATTGTTGGGGGGCTTGCCAGGATTTGGGCACCCATTATATCCGAGTGGCGACCCCAGGGCTCAAATGCTAATTTCTCTGGCAAAAAGCAAAGGCCGAGGATCTGCTGTCGAATTGGCCGATAGCTTAATCCAAGCGGCGCGTCTCCTCACGGGGGAATACCCGAACCTGGATTTCGGGTTAGTGACCCTCGCACGAGCACTCGATCTGCCTTCCGGGAGCCCGATTGCCTTGTTCGCATTGGGCCGCTCAGTGGGCTGGATCGCGCATGCCATCGAACAGTATGCAGACAATCAGCTCATCCGGCCTCGAGCCCGCTACGTCGGTCCCATCCCCGAAATCCCATGAACGGCGGGTCGGTTAGTCGGGAGCCCTCGTCATCACTTGGACGGGTAGGCTTATCGGAGAAGCGAAACAGGGCTGCAACCTGACGCATCAAGATTGGCCACAAAGCTGGGGCCGACGCAACTGGTACCCTGGCCTCACATTCCGCAATACCCGTTTTTTGTTCCAACTCCCGTTTCCTCTTGCGCCACTGGTCGGTTCTGCTGTCGTGCGGGGTGTACTCGCGATCCGCAGAGGACGTACCGCTATGGTAAGAAAGGCCTGGGAAGACCCAAGCGCGGAAACTCGGCGCTACTCGCCATCGTGCTGGTCAGAAGCCTTCCAGCATACACGTTGCTATTGGTGACAGTCGTTCATTTCGCGTTACACGGGCTCGAGAAGGAACTGGCGGGAGGAATTGCTACATCGGCTCAGGCAGCATCTGACCGACATCGAGCCCGACGCGCCCCTCAGGGGTAATGAGCGCCTTTTGACGTGGCCCGGACAGGGCCAACTGCGTCTACCGGAAGGTGCAATCTGCCGCAATTTTTTGTCGGCTTGGCTTGATGCACGTCGCACAACGCCCGGCGGTGTATCTACTTGTCGACGCTCCCAAGAGTGCTCCCCACGCCGGTAATAAAATCCCAACCTAACTGCGGACTGAAGCTACCCGCGTTGTTGCCGGAACTGATATCGCGAAAATTCACCGGGTAGCAGGAAGAACCGTTCGCGTAGCAACTGTATATGGTATTGAGCTCCGTGTTGCTGTCGGTGTAGTTGCTCCCTGCCCAATTTACGATACCCGCGAGGGAAGGTGAGGCGACGCTGGTCCCGCCAAACACCAGCCATCCGGACAGCCCTTGGCAACGCGTGCTGTCGTACACGGAAACGCCGGTGTTAGGATTGGCGTCGAAGGATAAATCCGGGGCGCCTCGCATGCCGTTCAGACTGATGTTGGGTGAATTCTGGGGAGTGATGTTCAGCACTTGGTACGAAGGTTCGGACTCGTATTGGCTGGCCCCGCCGCCACTGCCGCTCCAAGTGGTCTCGTTGGCGAACAGGTGCTGGGTG